>JASEHU010000309.1 GCA_030018635.1 bacterium | reverse complement strand
CTGAATTCTGACTACTGGAGCACCCACAATATCAAATGTTATGAACCAGTAGGTATCAGATATACTTATCCAATCCATTTTCGCAGTAAGTAAATTTCTTTTGTTTAGCTAACTCTAAAAGATAGTCATTTTTACTCAAGTTGGTTCGATCGTGTTCTGAGTGGTAAAGATGATATTGAATGGCAGAAAACTTTATGTTTTTTCTATATAGCCTGCTATTGAAAAGCCTGACAGCTAATTCACTATCTTCTCTACCCCAACCTTGAAAGGCTTCATTAAACCCATTTACCTTTATAAAATCTTTTTTAAACAGAGAAAAATTACAGCTTTTTATGCCTGTTAGATGAGTATTTTTAATACCCAGGGTTTTACTTAACCACTCCATTTTTAACATATTTTTTCTATTGGAAATTCCAATAGTCAACACAGAAAAATCAATATTTTTATGATGCAATATTTGTTCAGATAAATCCTTTCTTAGTAAGACCCTGCTGCCTTGCAGGAAACAATTTTCTTCAGCAAACTTTATATGGTCACCAATAAAATCATTATGTAAAATCATATCCCCATCAATAAATATTAAATATGGGAATTGACTTTGGGCGACTGCTTTATTGCGGATAGCCGCGGCTCTAAATCCTATATCCTCCTGCCAGACATGAATAAGTGGGACTTTGAATCTCGGAATATATGTTTCAACCAGGGTTCTGGTATCTTCTGTTGACCCATCATCGGCAATAATAACCTCATTTGGAGTTAAGGTCTGACGAAGAACACTCATTAGACATAACTCTAAAGCCTCCGGCCAATTATAAGTAGTAATCATTAAACTAACTTTCTCTTTTTGCATTTTTAACACCAATTCAGAATGAATTTTTTTCTTCATTTTTTCCTTTATAAAGATAACTATGTAATCGGATTGAACGGATTTATCGGATATTTTTTTATCCGCTAAATCCGCTAAATCCGATTACTACTTCCTATACCTTTTTTTGCCATAATTCCCATAATTTAGCATATTTAACGAATCTATGAAATGAGGAAAACCAGGCATACAAGAATCCCGGCATACCATCAAGAAAACCTAATTTTAAAAAATAGCGGATACAAAAGTCTACCGGAGGGAAAAATTGGTCAAAATGAGCCTTTTTACCTTCATTGAATTTCTTGACCGCTGACAGGGTAGTATATTGATTCAGCCTTGTAAAATAATCCTCAATATCTTTATAACTAAAATGGAAGATATGATTTTTAAAATGCCCAATTTTCCCTTCCACTTCCACTTTTGAATGAACAATGTGAGTAGAATATCTTCCCTTATCTCTTCTAAAGAATCTAACATGTTTTTCAACCCCAAATCTACCAAACCGGAGTGGTTTCCCTAACCAATAAAATTTATATGGTATATAGTAGGCAGACGCGGTCAATCGATGATTATTTATCTTTGAAAGTATTTCTTCTTTTAATTCTTTACTTACCCGTTCATCTGCATCCAGGTTGAGTATCCAATCCTTAGTTGCCAGGTTTAAGGCTACCTGCCTTTGAGGTCCATCACCTGAGAATTCTTTTTGAATTACCTTATCTGTATATTCTTTGCCTATCTGGACGGTTTTATCGCTACTAAAAGAATCAACGACAATAATTTCATCTGCCCATTTAACACTTTCTAAGCATTCTTTAATATTTTCTTCTTCATTATAGGTGATGATTATAACGGATATAGTCAATTTTTCCTCCTGGTGGTTCGTCAAATTTAATTTTAGTAGTTTATTTCTCGCAAAGGCGCAAAGTTCGCAAAGAGGATTATAAGAATATCTGGGACGGTTCATTTTATCGTTTTCCCTGTGATTTCTTTTAGAAATTGGAAATTAGAAATTGGGGAGAGACTTGTAAACCTAATTTCTAATTTCCAATTTCCAATTTCAACTCCATCTTTTACCCGCAATCTTTCACACTAAAGTGAACCATCCCAATAAATCTTGAATCTCCACTATAGTCTGCTGCGCCCTTTTTTTAGATTAAGCATAAAATCAAAGATGTTATCATTACCATGAACTAATAATCGTCTCAGGCTATAGTTATCAGTTATTGGTAAAGTTACCTTTCCTTGTTTTATCCCACAGGCAAATGAGTATCCAGCGTCTTTGACCATTTGTTTGATTTTTTCATTATAAGCCCCTGCCCCATAAGGATAAGAAAAGACAATAATCCGGGTATTTAATCCTTCTTCTAATTCTTTTCTTGAGATGTCTATTTCTTCTTTTGCCTGAGATTCACTTATCTTAAGCAAATTGGGGTGGGTCTTAGTATGTGACCCAAATTCGAGCCCGTATATTTGCATCTCTTTTAGTTGTTCTATTGAAATCTCACATTTCTGGGTAGGTAAAAACATACATGCCTTAAAATTATATTCTTTAAGTATGGGGAAGGCCTCTGTATAGTTATTTTCCCTGCCATCATCAAAGGTGATAATCACCGGTTTGTCTGGTAAAACCCCATTTTTTAGTTCCTTAAAAGTAACAGAGGTAACCCCGTGTTTTTTTAAATATGCCATTTGCTGCCTGAATTTCTTAGCACTTACCCATAATTTCTTATTCTGTGCCTCCTTAGGTGCAAAACCAATATAATGATACATCAGGATAGGTATGCCCGGCTTATTCCTTCTCCACCAATTCCATCTGCAAGAAAAAGCAATAGACCATAAAATAGTAAATATTAACAATAAATACATCCTTTTTTCCTCTCTATGATAATAAATCTTCTCTGTTTTCTTCTTACCAAAAATCTTCTTTTTTACTTCCATGAGTTCTACATAGAAATTTTTCCACTTTCTCTACAAATACTAATTAAAGAATAACAAAAAATGGGGGAAAAGTCAAGAAAAAATGAAGTAAGGCAGTAATTCTCATTATGAAAATGTGTCCGCAATGAGAAGTGGAGAATAGGAAGAATTG
>JASEHU010000308.1 GCA_030018635.1 bacterium | reverse complement strand
CAACTATCAAGAGGCGTTGAAGTGGTATGAAAAGAGTATAAAGATTAAAGAGAAGATAGGCGACCAGGTAGGTTCAGCCCCGACTTACAATAACATTGGTGGTATCTATGATGCCCAGGGCAACTATCAAGAAGCGTTGAAGTGGTATGAAAAGAGTATAAAAATTAGTGAGAAGATAGGTGACCAGGCGGGTTTATCCAGGACTTACAATAACATTGGCGGTATCTATGATGATCAGGGCAACTATCAAGAAGCGTTGAAGTGGTATGAAAAGAGTATAAAGATTAGTGAGAAGATAGGCGACCAGGCAGGGTTAGCCACTACTTACAATAACATTGGCTCAATCTATGATTCCCAGGACAACTATCAAGAGGCATTGAAGTGGTATGAAAAGAGTATAGGAATATTGAAAGAGGTTGGTAGTTGGCATTCAGCAGCTGTCCTGCTTACAAACATAGGTCTTCTATATCGTGATACAGGTAAAAAAGACAGGGCAAGAGAATACCTACAAGAAAGTTACAGGCTTTATATCCAACTTAACCTCAAATCCGAGGCAGGGGAGGTAAAACGGCTACTTGAAAGATTATAAAACAAAAGATAGAACATGGATAGTACGGATTTGACGGATAAACACGGATAAAAAATCAGTGAAAATCCGTTAAATCCGTGTCATCTGTGTTCTATTAGATAATGTTGAAGATAAGGCAGGATAACCGTTCAGCAGGGGTATAAAAAAGGGGAAAAGGAAAAGTAGGGAAAAGGGGAATTTCAGAAAAAGAGACATTCGGGAAATTCGTGGAGTCTTATAGAATAAAGAAGGGTCCAGGGTCAACCTTGATTATAGAATATAGAATGTTTTAAATTCAATATTCAAGGTTGACCCCAAGTCTTCCTCAAAATTCAAGAAAACCCGAAAGTGAATATTATATTTCCTTTATATTTCTGAATTTCGTCCTTTTGGAGTTTCGTGATTAAAATGCTACAAAATAGCAAAAGTCCAGTTATAGGGTACTTGAGAGGAAAAATGTTACTATGAGATGTTGTCATAAGGTCTACTATTCAACCCTTGAAGAGAGAGAAAAAATAATTGGCCGTCTTACCGATTTCATAAGAGGTTACCAGGAAGTTTCTTTTGCATATATTTACGGCTCATTTCTTGAAGAAATACCTTTTCATGACATTGATTTAGGCATTTATGTCACAGGAATTAAGGAGGAAGACTCAACTATATACGCCCTTGAATTGACACAGGCTATTAGCCGAGTGGGGCGTATTCCTATAGATATACGGGTTCTAAACTATGTCCCCCTGCCTTTTTTGTATCATGTGTTTAAAGGGCAATTAATATTTGAAAGAGATGAAGATATACGGATTGATATTACTCATAAAACACTACAGCGGTATTTGGACATAAAGCCGATGCTTCGCAGGGGGATTAAGGAGGCGTTTTCTGTATGATGCTCAATCAAACTACTACTAATTTAAAATTATGGAGGAAAAACAAATGAATCCTGTCCGGAGCAGATTTACTAAAAAATTAAATAAAGAGGTAGAATCTTTTACCTCATCTATCGATGTCGATAAAAGGCTCTATCCGTATGATATTGCCGGTAGTCAGTCCCATGTCCGGATGCTGGCTAAATGCGGCATTGTCTCACCAAAAGAGGCAGAACAGATAATAAGTGGATTAGAAGGGATTAAAACCGACATTGAAAGTGGTAGTTTTAAATTCAATGATGAATTGGAGGACATCCATATTCACATTGAGCAGGCATTGATAGAGCGGATTGGCGAAACAGGACGAAAAATCCATACCGCTCGCTCTCGCAATGATCAGGTAGCCCTGGATACCAGATTATATCTACGAGAGGAAATAACCAATCTCATAAAATTACTGCACACATTACAAGAGCGCATCCTGAAAAAAGCCGAGGCTAATTTAGAGGTGATTATGCCCGGATATACACACCTACAACATGCCGAACCGGTGCTTTTCTCACATCACTTAATGGCTTATTTCTGGATGTTAGCCCGGGATGTAGAGAGGTTAAAGGATTGCTCTAAGCGGGTAAATATAATGCCCTTAGGTGCTTGTGCATTAGCTGGCAGTTCCTTGCCCATAGACCGCCAATATGTCGCCCAACTTCTTGAATTCCCACAGGTATCTGAAAATAGCATCGATACGGTCAGCGACCGGGACTATATTGTGGAATTCGTAAATGCCGCCTGCCTGATTATGACGCATATATCACGATTGAGCGAAGAGCTCATCTTGTGGTCAACACAAGAATTTGGATTTATTGAATTGGACGAGGAATTCACTACAGGCTCAAGTATTATGCCTCAGAAGAAAAACCCTGATGTCTGCGAGTTGGTTCGCGGCAAAACCGGTCGGATTTACGGCCACCTTTTTCACCTCCTCACGATGATGAAGGCACTACCCTTATCCTACAACCGTGATATGCAGGAGGATAAATACCCACTCTTTGATACAGTAGAGACGGTCAAATCAACATTATCAATCTTTGCCGATTTAATATCAAGCATGGAAATAAAAAAAGAGAGGATGGAAGAATCGCTAACCGGTGATTTCTCAACCGCCACCGAGTTGGCTAATTATTTGGTCAGAAAAGGCATCCCATTTCGTAAGGCACATAAAATAGTAGGCAAGATATGCTTAGTCGGAAAACCATTAGAAGAACTTACCATATTGGAGTTACAGCAATTTTCATCGGTATTCGAGGCGGATGTCTGTCCAATTTTAGCCCCACAAGAATCGATAAAACAGAAGACCTCTGACGGAGGGACAGGATTGGCTCAGGTAAGGAAACAAATTGAAACGGCTAAATGTCTGTAAGCGTTTAGGTATCAGGTAACGAGAGAGACATCAGAGAAAAACTTCCCTGTGCAATCGACATTTATTGACAATTTGTAAGAATTCAGGTAAAATGTAGAAT
>JASEHU010000307.1 GCA_030018635.1 bacterium | reverse complement strand
CAAAAATTAAGTGTAGCAATGGCAATGTGTTATGAATTTTGCTGTTGAATGTAAGGTTTAAATTGAGGAGGAATAAAAAATGATGAAGAGTATTTTAGCTGTGTTAATCATCCTTTGTTTTGTTAGTTCGACAAAGGCAGATGAGGTTGGGAGGGCAGACAGTCCTCCTGTGAGCGGTGAAACCGAGCCCCGAGCCCCGAGCCCCGAATCCCGAATCAATGATTTAGAAAGGGTTTGCGGAACAATTGAAAGGATTGAACTTCAAGGCTCAACCAAGATTCGGGAAGGATTCATCCGCCGAGAGATAACACTTAACCCAGGTGAAAAATTTAACCTTGAGCAGGCTATAGAAAGTAAAAACAATATCTTGCGTAACTTAAAATATATCGAACAGGTTAATCTCTATATTGAGCCTGGTAGCGAGGCAGGAAAATTAATCGTCATATTTGAGCTGGAAGAGACACGAGCTAAATTCTCTACCTTATCGGCCGGCTATAGTGATGAGGAAAAATTCTTTGGCACCCTCCAAATCTGGTATGATAATTTTCTGCACCGTGGGATGAAATTAGGCATAGAACTTAAAGAAGGTGATAAGGTAGATTGCAAATCGCTTACCATTTATGAACCATGGCTATTTCACACACCACATTCGTTTAAATTCAAGATATATAGCGATGAATACGAAAGGATTCAATCCCCTTATGAGGGTAAAGGTGACTACTGGATTGACCGCGATGGGACTATCCTTGAATTTGGTAGGAGGGCTATCTTTAAAAATATCACCCTTGCCTTGAGGTATCGGGATGAAAATATCCAGTTAAGTGATTTAGAAGATGTATCTTCGGAGATAACATCAACTAAAAAGGATGCCGATATAAATAGCATCAGCTGTCGGTTAGACCTTGATACCCGTAAATTTCAGCAGATAGAGGGTAAGTATGAACTTGCATTCGAAGATTATGAAACCAGCTGGCTTAACCCAATTGACGGTTGGAAATACGAACTGTCGGTAGAGGCAGTGAATGACCTTTTCGGTGCGGATTATAATTTTAATAAGTGGAGGCTAAACTTAAATCAATACTTGAAATTGGATGGTCGACAAGTCCTGGCCTTATCCGGTAAAGGAGGGTATATTGCCGGAGATGCCCCCTTTTACGAAAGATTTTATGTTGGTGGGGGAGACACCATTCGTGGATATAAAGAGAGAGGACTTACCGATACAGGTGGAAATAAACTTTTAGTTTTAACTACGGAATACCGTCTTGGACTGACGAAATCCGTTCAGGGGGTTTTATTTGCAGATGCCGGCTATGCCTGGGGAAAAGGCACAAAGGTCAATCTTGATGACCTGGAATATGGGGTAGGCACAGGTTTTAGAATTTATCATTCATTGATTGGCGGTCTCAATATCAATTTTGGCTATGGAATAGACAAGAAAGACTGGGAAATTCACATAACCACGGCCAATACAGGAGAGTAAGTGTTCAGGTGTCAGGTATCAGCAGTCAGTCAGGTAAAGAGAAAAGTTAAAAAAGGGAAGTTCTCCTCTGATGTTTCTCTCTTTGCCTGATACCTGACACCTGATACCTGAACGCTTACAGAGGAGAATAGTGCGTCCATGAAAAAAGGGTTAATTACTATTCTGATTTGTGCTTTAATTTCAATATCTATTGCTTCAGAGGCTATGGCCCCGGAATTGGTTATTTCTAAACCAATGGTATTCATCAAGGATAAATCTTTAGCCACATCCTTTAAAATCCAAAATCTACTTAGTGAAAAGGAGATGAAGACCATCAACAGCGGTTTTACTACAACGATAAGGATTAAGGTTGAATTATGGGAAAAGGGTCGCCTATTCCATAACCGGCAAACCACACTTGAGATAATTCAAGAGGTCTCGTATGATATTTGGGAAAAGATTTATAGATTAAGGCTTAAGGGAAATACAGTAGAATTTAATAATCCGAAGGATTTGAAGGAAACATTAGCCCGGCAAGAAACGGCATTAATTATTCCTGTCCAGAAATTGGATGGTAAAAAGAAATATTTTGTTCGTGTCTATGTTGATGTCGAATCAATCAATAAAAAGGAGATGGAGGAAATCTCTGCACGAATTAATGGCGATTCTCAAGGGTTCATAAATATTCGCGAGATATTTGCCGTCTTAGTTAAACATCAGTCTAAGGGCATAAAATCTTATACTCAATCTGATTATTTTGGACCAGATAGACTAAATAGGTATTAATAGGGTTGAGTGGCGAGATTAAGTAGAGATTAGGTAGAGATTAGGGGGAGATTGGTAAAGAAAACAATAAATCTCCACTTTATCTCCACCTAATCTCAACATTGGACACGATTTCTGCCATAATGAGAATTGCTGCACAAATTCAATTTCACCTTGACAAAGCAAAGATTATATGGTATATTTTAGATAGTAACAAAAAAAGGTGATATTGTGAAATATATTGACTTATATCATAGATTAGAGAAAGAAGGGTTATTCATCTTTAACCTTAGTGATCTATCCAGATTATCCTGCCATAAAAAAGATTTAGTCAAGCGACAGGTCTCTCATTGGAAAAAGAAAGGTTGGATAAGACCTTTGAAAAAAGGGCTTTACGAGGCTATATACCCTACCAGGAGAATACTTGCTGATTTGTTCATTGCCAATAAATTATACGAACCTTCCTATATCTCACTTGAGACAGCTTTATCTTATTACAGCCTCATCCCGGAGGTGGCTCTGCAGGTTACCTCAATAACCACAAAACCAACAAGGGAATTCAGAAACCATTATGGCTATTTCCAGTACCGCTCTGTTAAAAAGGAGGCATTTGTGGGGTATCAGCTAAGGACAGAGCAGGGGAGATATGTAAAGATTGCTGAGCCTGAAAAGGCATTGATAGACTATATCTATTTTGCCCTGCGTGATAAAAATACCCTGAATATAGAGAATCTGCGGTTGAGTAAACTTAAGCTAAAG
>JASEHU010000306.1 GCA_030018635.1 bacterium | reverse complement strand
TTAACACACAGGACTAACCGCTTTAGCGGTTTCCAATAAAAAGATTGGTTGCACAACTCGAAAAACTTTGTGAACTTTGTGCCTGCTTTGAGACCTCTGTGGTGAAAAGATTAACCACAACAAGGAGAAAAGAAATGGAGAGAAAAGACTTAGCTATAGTGCAAAAATTTAAAAATATTATATCTATGAAAATAAAGGCATTGGAGATAAAAGTCTTTGGGTCACGGGTAAAAGGTAATGCTACCCCTGAATCAGACCTGGATGTATTGGTTATAGTAGATTCTACTAACTACGAAATAGAAAAGTATATAAGCGAATGCGCCTGGGAAGCAGGATTTTCTGAAGATGTAGTGGTGATGCCTATTGTTCTAACAAAGGATATGGTGCAAAATATGCCTCTGAAGGAATCTGTGTTTATTAAAAATGCCTATTGGCAAGGAGTATCTGTATGAAGGAGAAATTTAAGGAGTTAATTCAGTATAGACTTAAAGGGATGGTTCACTCTTGTTTGAAATCTTGCGGTTAAAAAATGAATGTGAAATTAGAAATTTGAAATTGGCAAGAGAAAAGATATGATTTTGAATTTCTCCCTAATTTCTAATTTCCAATTTCTGTAAGAAATCACAGGAAAAACGATGAAAAGGAACCGTCCCTATTTTTGATAAATGGTTGTCAAAGGTATTACATCGTGCTTTTGAGCTTCGACAGAAAGGTGATTATGTAGAATTGGTGGATATTACTAAAGATGATGTAGATGAAATACTTCCCAAAGCAAAAGATTTTGAGCTGTGCAACCAATCTTTTTATTGGAAACCGCTAAAGCGGTTAGTCCTGTGTGTTAATGTTCGTGTCACCCTGATAAATCAGGGTGTTAAACTCAATAAGGGTGAGAATAACACCCCGATTTATCGGGGTGAACCAAGAAATAATGGAAGAAAATAACCGCTTTAGCGGTTTATAAGGTACTTGATTGCACAGGTCGAAAGATTTTGTAGATGAAATAAAAAGATATTTATTCAGTGGTTAAATACAATCATCAGGGCTGAGGGCTGGAAGGAGGTCAAGGGGTTAAATTGGTTCGTAATTCCAGCAAAAATAACCGCATAAATGTGGTTACTACGAACCCTTAAACCTCCCCCTTAAAATTTAATTCTTGGCGAACTTTCTCTTTGCGCCTTTGCGAGAGATAAAAGGAGGTTACGATGGAAAATCAAGAAAAGGTTAATGTCCTGCTGGTAGATGATGAACCGGCAAATCTATTGAGCATGCAGAATGTTTTAGCTGGACTGGGTGAGAATATCGTTTGTGCCAATTCTGGTAAAGAGGCACTTAAGTGTCTTCTGCAGGAGGATTTTGGTGTCATTTTGATGGATGTAAATATGCCTGAATTGACTGGTTTTGAGACAGCAGGATTGATTCGCCAGCGTCCCCGCTTTGCTCATATCCCACTTATCTTTATGAGTGCCACCAACATAACCGAAATGGATCGAAATAAAGGATATTTATTTGGGGCGGTGGATTATATCGTTTTACCAATACTACCGGAGATATTGCAGGCAAAGGTTGCTATCTTTTGTGATTTATTCAGGATGTCCCGTGCCTACAAACAACAGGTAGTAGAACTATCTGTGCTTGATAAAAAATTAGAAGAGCAAGTGAACGATGGCAAACGATTAAATCAGCAATTAGAGGCAGTTAACAAGGAGCTTGAGGCATTCAGCTACTCGGTTTCTCATGACCTGCGTAATGCCTTAGCAGGCGTTGTCGGTTCCAGCGAGATAATTCTGGATACTTATGCGGATAAATTAGATGAAGAAGGCAAAGGGTTACTTGAATCTTTGTATGAAGATGCCTGGCGGATGAATGAACTGATTGAAGCCTTACTAAAATTATCACGATTGAGTCGTCAGGAAATGAAACATGAACCGGTTGATTTAACAGCCATGGTTGAGACAATAACCCAGGAACTCTGGAAAACAGAACCGAAACGGCAGGTAAAATTTACCATTGGAAAAGACATCATGGCCAATGGAGACAGTGCACTTCTGCAGGTAGCCTTGCAGAACCTGCTAAGTAACGCCTGGAAATATTCAAGCAAACAACCACAGATTGAGATAGAATTTGGGACTGTGCTACGGGAGGATTCCCCCTTAATAAAGGGGGACAGGGGGTTGTTAGTCTATTTTGTCCGTGATAACGGTGTTGGATTTGATATGGGACAGGCGGATAAATTATTTCGTGCCTTTAGTCGCCTGCATACAGATGCTGAATTCAAAGGTATTGGTATTGGTTTAACCATTGTCCAGCGGGTTATTCAACGCCATAACGGCCGCATCTGGATAGAGGCAAAACCAAATGAGGGGGCGTGTTTTTATTGGACATTGGGAGGATAGGAAGGGCACCAGATGCCAGAGCACCAGAACACCAGTAAAGAATTTAACTGATGCTCTGGTGCACTGGTGACTGGTGACTGTGCACCAGTAGAGGAGAAGTAGAGATGGTGGAGAAAGGGTATAAAAAATTAATTGTTTGGCAGAAGGCAAATGACTTGGCTTATCAGGTTTATCTGGCAACAAAGAATTTTCCAAAGGAAGAAATCTATGGAATTATTTCTCAGATAAGAAGAGTATCTTTATCTGTTCCGCTAAATATTGTTGAAGGTTATGGAAGACAAGGAAAGAAAGAACTAAAACAATTTGTAAATATAGCATTAGGTTCTCTTGCTGAAACAGAATATCTGTTAGATTTTTCTTTGAGATTAGGATATTTAACCCAAGAAAGCCATAAAAATCTTCAAGACTTACGACAGGAAGTAGGAAATCTATTATGGAGATTCTACCAATCCTTATAACTGGTGTCCTGGTGTCTGGTGTCCTGGTGTCCTGGTGTCCTGATGCTCTGGTGACTGGTGTCTGGTGCCGGGTGACCTGAGGTAATTAACAATGACCGACAAACAACAACTTAAAGAAATCGAGATAAAATTATTACTTG
>JASEHU010000305.1 GCA_030018635.1 bacterium | reverse complement strand
ATTCTGTATAAAAATTTGTTTATACCCATAAAATAAAATGTCACAGAGTACTAGTTCACTATCTTCTTTTACCCACCAATAACTAACCGATTACGGTTAACAGTAATTCTAACTATTTACCCAATCAATATATTCTTAATCCGGATATGTGGTCCGCCATCTGAAACAGGCAAGGGAGACTGGCCGCCTTTGCCACAGCCACCAAGCCCACCAAATAAAATCAAATCATTGCCAATCGCCTCAATATTCATCAATGTCTCAAATACATTGCCGGTCAGAACCACATCACGAACTAAATTGTCAATCTTACCATTTTTAATCAAATAGGCCTGTTGAGCCGAGAAGGTGAACATTTCACAATCCGTATTCCCACCGATGTATGCTTTAGCGTAAATACCGTCTTTTATATCGCTGAGCATCTCTTCAAAGGTGAGATTCCGTGGTTCCAGATAGGTATTTGACATACGAACAATCGGCTCGAAATTATAATTAATGGCACGGGCATTACCGGTAGGGGATTCACCCATTTTAGCCGCAGTTTCACGGCTATGAAGTCGATGAGAAAAAATACCATCTTTAACCAGATAATTTTTGGTCGCCGGGACACCTTCTTCATCATAAAAATATGAGCCTGCCTCATCAGGCAAGGTAGCATTATCTACAATGCAAAGGTCATCAACTCCAAACCTTTTCCCCAGCCGCATCAATTCTTCCATCTTTTCATTTTCATAGATATGGTCAGCCTCGG
Source organism: bacterium (assembly GCA_030018635.1). Taxonomy (GTDB): domain Bacteria; phylum UBA9089; class CG2-30-40-21; order CG2-30-40-21; family SBAY01; genus SBAY01. The sequence goes on along the minus strand of JASEHU010000305.1, from coordinate 2,244 downwards.
CTAAATGTCCAAACGCCTCATGAATAAATACTCCGGTTAGTTGTGGGTCAAGGACAACCGTATATTTACCTCCCGTTACGCTTTTGGCTTTAAGTAAATCAACGGATAATTTAGCTACCTCTTCTGCCTTTGACTCTAATTTCTCAACCGTGCCATATCCCCGATAGTTGCCAAAAGAGGTCTGTGCCTGCTGAACATTCATTCCATTTTTAGCCAGGGCAAGAAAACTAATACCGGTAAAAATTTTATCCTGGAGAATATCACTACCTTCTGAATTGACAAAATATCCCTTTTTATAAGTATCTCGATAGGTAACCTTAGATGTTTGAATAAGGGGAGAGCAATTCAGGATAAGTGAGTTGTATCTCTGGCAAAGGTCGTGTTTTTCTTCTAACGAGATACCTTTGGGGTCTTTTCCACTACTAGGTTTTAAACCTGTACCTATGATTTTATAGTCTGTAACGGGTTTTACCGGGGCAAGCTGAAATTTGGTCTTACTCGTAGTAGTCGCCTCTTTTACAGCTAATTCAATAAATGTGTCCAGTTGGTCAATGGCATTAAACGAGACAAAGCCCCAACCACCATTAACTAATGCCCGGACATTTCCACCGATTTTGGTAGTATTACCGATATTCTCAAGTTCTTTGCCAACGAAGTCTATCCTGGTAGTTTGAGTTTCTTCTACCCTGATTTCTAAATAATCCGCCTTTGGGGCTTTATTGATAACGTTTTTAATAAATTCTCTCATATCTTTTTATCTCAATCCTCATTTAGTCCTGGTAAATTTTATAGCAGATATTAGTCAAAAGAGAAATTAGAAATTAGGGAGATTAGATTTTCACTCTTTCTCCAAATTTCTAATTTCCAATTTCTCTTTTAGAATTTTTTCAATTTCTTTGACTACTGGCATTTCCAAAGGGAATTCTTTTTGGATTAAATTTATTCCTTTTATGACCTTCTTTTTCCAACTTTCGGATAATGAAAAATAAAGTTTTTTTATTTCTTTCCTTTCTTCTTTATCCTGAATAACACCTTTTGCCACACAAATAGATTGTTTCATGTCTTTCAAAATATCTGCTTTATTTTTTCTTCTTTGTAATACAATCAACTTATGCACTAAAAATGATGAAGGAGAAGGGATTTTTACTTTTATACCTCTGGCGATATTAATTTCTCGCGGATACTCAAAAAGCATATCAAGAAATCTCAATGACTGGGCAGATAAAGAAAGTTTATTGATTTTAATCCCTTTTTCAAACCCTCTCCCCTTTTCTGGAACTACAAAATCTATTCTCAATCCTACTTGATAAAAATACATAGAGCCATCTGGATTAAACCCCTCTTTAAATCCAATCTCTTTTAAAAGCTCAGGTATCCTTACATTTTTACCTTTATAGGGCAATGGAATAAGTATGTCAATATCATCTGTTCTTAGGGAAATTTTTCTATTCCAAAATACTCCTGATAAATTTTAAAACACCAACTCCCAATAATTTCTAATCCTTCATCCCATAAACCATATTTTGTAAGGAAGTAAAGCAATTCCTTCAAAGGTGAAAGCAAAATATCTGATGAACTGCTCTTTTCTCTTAAAATCTTCAAAGATGCTTTTACTTTTTTTAACTCTTGTTCAAAAATTTTCCGCTCCTCTAATCCCTTTAATAAGTCTTCTGGTACGCTTTTACCAAGATACTTTTGAATGACTTTATCTCCATTTCTTTGCTGTAAGTAGTAATAATCTTCTTTCCCGATTTTCCTGTTTTTAATTGAACCTTTTGGTAAATGTATAAGTTGTGCTGAAATTTCTTTTTCTAAATTTTTATAATATGATATATTTTCTTCTAAAACACTTTTAAGTATTTCCATGCTATTATATTTACACTACATTATTTAAAAAATCAATTTTTGTAGTGTAAGGTGAAGTTAGTCCCCCTTCCTCCAATAACAATCAAAATCTATCTTTGTAGTTTGGGTTTCCTCTACCCTGATTTCCAAATAATCCGCCTTTGGGGCTTTATGGATAGCGTTTTTAATGAAATTTCTCATATTATTTATAGATATCTCCTTTACGATATCTAATGTAGTAAATCCGTAATCGCTCAGTGAACAGAGATTAGGGGTCAGGAAAAGAAAATGTAATTCCTGATTCCTGCTCCCTGCCCCCTAATCCCTAACCCCTGATAACTGAGGAGACCGTTCAGAATTTGGGACTAAATTTTGGGAATTGGATAAAAAATTGGTTTG
>JASEHU010000304.1 GCA_030018635.1 bacterium | reverse complement strand
ATTATGGTGGCTACGCTATGGTGCTTACGCTGGTGATGAGAATAACACCATAATTTATTATGGTGGTTACGCTATGGTGCTTACGCTGGTGATGAGAATAACACCATAATTCATTATGGTGGTTACACTAGGGCCTTAAATCTCCAACTCCCTAGATCTCAACTCTTTAACTGAACGCTTACAAAAAGGACTTTCAAATGAATTTTGAATCCATTTTATTATTTATAACCAGCTTTATTAATCTGTTTTTAGGGATTTTTGTCTGGACAAAGAATGTCAAAGGCGAATTAAATAAATCATTTGCTCTCCTTGCTTCAGCTATATCTCTCTGGGGCTTTGGATTATTAACCATGTCTTTGGTTCCTCAGGAATACAAATTATTTGCTTTGAATTATTGCGTTCCTGTACTTCATCTTGGTCTCGTATTTATTCCCTCCTCCTTCTTTAATTTTGTTATCTCTATTACCAAAAACAAAAGCCACGTCAACATTATCTTCTGTTATTTTGCTTATACCTTAAGTCTTACCTTTATTATTTTAGGACGAATAGGACTATTTGACCCGGATGTTAGTTATGTATTTGGCAGCTATCGGGTTGTAGGAGGCACAGCAAATCCTCTTTTTGCAATATTTTTCATGATTGTGGTTATTTATGGAATTTATCTTTTATACAAAAAATATCTGACGACAGAATCATCATTAGAAAAAAATCGCCTTAGATACCTTATTGTCGGATTATATATAGCTTTGTTATGTAGTGTAAGTAATTTTCTTCGAGTTGTTGGCGTTATTCAAGTATATCCTATGGCACACATAGGGACTTTATTCCTGAATATAATGATAACCATGGCTATTATTAAATATCGACTAATGGATATTACGGTTATTATCCAGAAAGGATTAGTTTATTCATTATTAACTGCATTGATTACAGGTCTTTGGTTATCCGGCATATTTACCTTTGAAACGATTTTACATATCCAATCTTTATTTGCTCGACTCTTAACCCTGATGCTCATCATGTTTATCTTTCAACCTCTCAGAGAAAGAATACAGTTAATCATAGATAAAATGTTCTATCGTGAACGGCATGACCTGCAACAACTCCTTAAAAAGACAACTAAAGAGTTCACCACCATGATTGAAACGGAGACATTGTTGTTATCAGTCCTGACGGTTATTATGGAGGCTATCCATCCTAAATATGCCGTCTTGATGTTGTTAGATGAATCTTCAGACGGATATAAGCCGAAATTTGGCATAGGTAATTATAATAAATCTATTTTAATTAAGCAAGATGAGCCTATTGTCAGGTGGTTTAACAAAGAAAAAAGGGAATTATTGCATGAAGAGATAATGGAAAATCCCGAATTTAACGGTCTGCGCGATGATGTCCTCAAGGCTGTTGAGACAATGAACAGTATGCTCTCCGTCCCTCTTTTTTTCAAGGATAAGTTGGTTGGGATATTGAACTTAGGCTCAAAATTAAGCGAAAAACCTTATAATCATGATGAGATGCTATTCCTGACAACCTTAAGTGATGAAATAGGAATTGCCTTAGAAAATACCGTGCTCTATACCGACCTGAAAAGATATACGATTGAACTGGAGAAAAAGACCCATGAATTACAAATATCTAATGAGGCTAAATCTAACTTCCTGAAGATTGTCTCCCATGAATTACGCACACCACTAACCGTTATCCTTGGATACACCGGATTACTTTCATCTAAAGCCCTTGTAGGCGAGGCACAAGAGCGAGGTATTAAAATAATGGAGGAAAAATGTAGACACCTGAATGAGTTGATTGGGGATATCCTGGATTTATCCAAAATCGAGCGAGGCGAGGTTTATGAATTTAATAAACAACCGGTGGATTTGAAAAAGATAATCGAGGAGGTTACCCTTATCTGGACACCAGAGTCGCAAAAAAAGAATATTGTCCTTCAATCAGAAATACCCCAAAATTTTCCCCTGATTATGTATGACCATGAGCTCGCAGAGGAAATATTTAGTAAATTGGTGGATAATGCCATAAAATTTATCAAGAAGGACTCCGGGGGTAAGGTAACTATCAGGGTTGAGGATAAAGGTAATTTTCTCGAGGGCTGCGTTGAGGATACTGGAATTGGCATTAAAAAGGAGAATTTCGAGAAGATATTTGAGCGGTTTTACCAGATAGATATGTCCGATACACGGGCATATGAAGGCACAGGACTTGGGTTAGCCATCGTCAAGGAGATAATCGAGCAATCCGGTGGGGGTATCAAGGTAGAATCAGCGGTAGGTCAAGGCAGTAAATTTATCTTTACCCTGCCAAAAGAGGAGGTAACGGGTGAATTGCCTGAAATAGGTTTAAAGGGAAAATCACCTGAAGCGACAAGGATTTTAATAGTCGAGGACAAGGAAGATATTTTAGGGCTGGCTGAGTTATATTTAAAATCCAATGGCTATAAAATAGAGACGGCCCAAAATGGGGTGACGGCATTAGAAAAACTCTATGCCCAAAAGCCTGATCTGGTCATCTACGGTCTGAAGGTGCCAAAGGTAGATGGCTATGAAATAGGGCATATCTTAAGGAACCACGAAGACACAAAAAACATTCCCCTGCTGATGTTAGTGCCGGTAGAGGAGGAGAAGAATCTGGATAAGATTTACAAGTCAGGGGCAACGACTCATCTATTTAAACCGTTTGATTTTAAAGACTTGATGGAAAAGGTGACGAGATTGGTCTAAATAAGGAATAGGGAAGAAGCTAAGAAGCAAGGAAGGGAAGAAGGGAAGAAAGAAAGATAAGGAAGGACTTCCTCTTTACCTTTAGTCTTCATCCTTCCTCCCTATTGTCTATTCCGGCAATACTATCAATAACTGACCGATTACCACCTACCAGTAACCGCTCAGTTAACGGTGGGGTAGAGATGGGTAGAGATGGGTAGAGATGGGTGGAAATTAGGTAGAGATTTATTGTTTTCTTTACCAATCTCCACCTAATCTCAACTTTAT
>JASEHU010000303.1 GCA_030018635.1 bacterium | reverse complement strand
TCCAAAAACCGTCTGGTGATGACGGGTATGAAGCCTCTTGTGGGTATGAGATTCTATTTCTTCCTTTTTCTCTTTCACTACTTCTAATGCTTTACCCACACCTCCATCACCTCTGGCATCAATATGTGCCTGGAGCATAAGGCGCATTATCTCATGCATCTTTTGGAATTGACCTTGTTCTACTTCTTGTATAGGTAGTTCTAATGTCTCATCCTCAAACATCCATTCCTCCAGCTTTTTAAATTCCCTTCTTGCCCCAAAGGGAACCACCTTTCTAACTGAAACAATTGGTTTTTCTGACCAAAGAGCAACTGCTGTACTCATCTTAAGACCCCTCCTTTTTTACGAGATATTAGTGTTCCTACTTTATATCTCGACCAAAAGGGGTCTTTTCCTTTAGCTCTTTTTTACATAACTTCAGTAATTACAACAGTTCTTTTGTCGTTTAAGAATAGCCACACCCAAATGTAAACATTCAAGTTGCCCAAAAATAATGGATGAAAAACTATGATTCTTCTCCAAATTAGTTGACGGAAATTAAATAAAATCGTAGCAATAAAATTAAAAGGATTCAAGGGGTCGAGAAGGCAAGGATTCAAGTAATAGGTATTCACTAAAGGCTGTTTAATTCATATTTTTTATTGCACTTAAACCAGCTAATGCTACGTCTGGGCAAAATTGGGTAGCAGTATTTTCCCTGATTTCTTGTTCTATTTTTTTAACAAAATAAGGATCTGGTCGATATTCAGTGGGAAACTTCATCGCCACATAAGCAATTGCAAAAGATAAGATTCGAGATTCTAAAGGAATATTTTTATGCTTAATTCTATCAGGATATCCTTGACCATCATATCTTTCATGAACATGATGAATTATCTTTAAAAGATTGGTATAGTCATTGTTGGTATTATTGCAAGGAGGAGCAGCTTTTAAGATAAATATCGTTTCTTTTGGATGTCTATCGATCTTTTCTCGCTCATATTTGGTTAATGTAGAATTTTTATTGAGAATACTTTCGGGTATAATAATTTCACCTATATCCATAAGCTCTGCTGCCCACTCTATAAACTTCCTTCTTTTTTCATTAAGATGAAAGGTTTCACTGATTAGCAGAGAAATTTTTTTTACTTCTTCAATATTCCGTGAACAATTTTTTCGTCCATTAATCTTCTGGGCAAAAATTTTACAAGATTTAATATGATAATCCATATTATTCCTCTCTGCTCACCTTACAAAGCAGTAATCTCATAGCAAAGCAGTGATCTCATAGCAAACAGTTTTGTTAAAGCCTTTTAGGGTTAAATTTTTCTTTTTCCAACTAACTTTTGTGTTTATGTTTCGCCATACTTCTTCACTCGTCAAAATTTGATTTTTTTTAGCTTTGCCTGTCAGACGAAAAGCCAAATTAACAAATTCACCTATCCCTGTAATATCCCCTCCCGAAGGAGCAAATGGTGCTCCAAATGGACCATAGACTATTTCGCCGCAAGCAATGCCTATTCCTAATGCCAGATTTTTAAATTTATCTTGCTTGTCACAAAAATCTTTAAACCTTTTTTTTAATCTAAAGACCATCTCTATTCCTTGCATTAATGAATGCCTCTCAATTTTTGTTGGTTCATCACCTAAAAATATCAAGAATCCATCTCCTAGGAACTTATTTATTTCAACATTCTTTATCCCACCGATTGAAAAAAAAGTTATTCCAAAAAAGTTATTTATAAATAGGGTAATTTCAGACAAGCTAATATTTGGTTGGTTAACTACCTTTGTAAATCCCCGAATATCCACAACTACTACGGTAACCCATCTTCTTTCTAACTCTTTTATCTCTCTGCCCCAGTTCATGTTACTTCCTCTCTGATTGGGCATTTAGGAATAGCAAAAATCCCCAAACTCTTTATAAACAGAATTTGAGGATTTAAAAAAAAGATTCTATAATAATTTACTTTTTCACTATCCTCATTTATACGCTAAAAGTTCTTCCATCTCCAAAAAATCAAAATCTTTACCATCCGCCTCTACGTCTGCCAAAAATTTCTTAAATTGTTTATCAGTAAGTTTTATAGGAATACCTTCCTTTAAAGGTTTTTGACTAAGTTCCTCTACCCAATAGTCAAAATCGACACTAAACTTATCAGCCCAAAATCGGTTTTCCTCTTCTCCATTCAAATCTGGTGTCCTTCTTTCCTTAGCAGAAGCAATACATCTATGTGGTAGTTCTATATCCAAAAAAGAATAAGAATCTTTTCGTGTGCCTTCTTTTTCAAATACTCCAAAGTGAAATAAGACACCTCGTTGAGGGCGATAGTATATTTTATCTATCATCTTTTCCTCTTCTAATTTCAAAAGCCAGTTTTCCCCCTTATCGTCTGTTGATACTATAGGACCAATGATCACATGAATTACAGCCTCTTTCTCGTTTTTTGCATATCTAAAAGCATCAATCATCTGTGACTCATTATAAACTCTGTGGTTTCCTTCTCCACACAAGATTTTGATATTTCCCTTTCTTTTTACTGACATAATTCCTTCTATTATCTTTTGGGCTTTTTCTATAAATTTTTCCATTACAACCTCCAAACAAATTTACTGAATTTTTGCGTTTTTCGCTGACACTTTGTATTTCAACTTGTTGTGTAAATAAGGGAAAATGGGAAAGAAAGGTAAAAAGAAAAAAAGATATTTTTCCCTCATTATAAGGAAAATAAGTGGTTATACATAAAAATCTTTTTCCCGGTTTTCCATTTTTCCTTTCTTATACTTAGAAAACATAAAAGCTTAAAAATTTAGTATACCAAAATATATCACAAATTTTATCTTTTGTCAAGAAAAATTTTGACCTAATCGTAATGCCCCAGTTATCAGTTGTGTAATAGGTAAGCCTTCAGGTGTCAGGTATCAGAGGTTAGAAGTTAGAATCCAGAATTGCTGAATTCTATCTCCTATTCTCTAACTTCAGATTGTGTGAAAACTCTCAATCCATCAACCAAGTTCCAGGTTTCA
>JASEHU010000302.1 GCA_030018635.1 bacterium | reverse complement strand
TCCTGAATTCTGACTACTGGAGCACCCACAATATCAAATGTTATGAACCAGTAGTCTTCCCTTTGAGGGATAATTTGATCTTTAAGTAAAGAATTGGGGTATGTTTAAAGGAGGAGAAAAATGCAAGGAGCAGGTGATTATCTAAATCAAGCCGAAGATGATTTGAATATCGCTAAGGTGAAGATAAAAAACAAAGAGTATGAATGGGTTATAACTCGGGCTCAGCTTTGTATTATTAATGCCTTTAAGGCGTTAATCGAATATAAAGGGGTGCGTCACCGAAGTAATACCATTCCCGGGTTATTAAATGAACTTGCGGCCACATGTGATATTCCAACTGAAGTTTGCCAGGCAGTAAATGCAGTATCTAACAAAACACCCATGCCCAGTGAACGTATCTGCAGATTCATTACCTTACAGGCAGAAATGGTTTTAGGCTGGGTATCAAGTACGATGGGATACCAGAATCAGGATATGGGAGGATTCAGGATTTAGGATTGGAAATTTTGGATTTTCGATTTTCGATTTTGGATTTTTTTAATCCACAATCCCAAATCCGCAATCGAAAATCCAAAATTAAAAAGATAAGGAGGATAATATGCCAAAGGTATTAATTATCTATTCTTCAAGAAGTGGTAATACCAAAAAGTTAGCCGAGGCAGTAATCTCTGGTGTAAAAGAGGTTGTTGGAGTAGAATGTGAACTCAAGGGTGTCAGTGAGGTTTCAAATGGAGATTTAGTTGCCGCAGATGGGATTATTATTGGCTCACCGGTATATTTTGGAAGTATGTCCGCAGAGGTAAAGGAGATGTTTGATAAAAGTGTGGCCATAAGAAGAAGGTTAGAAGGTAAAATAGGAGCGGCGTTTGCTACCTCAGGACATCACACCGGTGGCAAAGAAACCACCATTTTCTCCATCCTACAAGCAATGCTTATTCATGGAATGCTCATCGTGGGCGACCCAATTAGTGCCGGTGGGCATTACGGTGTGGCAGCTGTCGGTAGCCCGGATACTGATGGAATAAACTCCGGCAAGGCATTAGGGAAAAGGGTAGCCGAAATTACTAAAAGGCTATTCTGTTAAGTTAAAGTGTTGATAACCAAAAACGGTTACAATTGGAGAAAAGAATGAATCCTGATTTAACGGTAGATATTGCCGGGCTAAAGATGAAAAATCCGGTGATGGTTGCCTCCGGCACCTTCGGATATGGCGAGGAATACGCTCAATTAGTTGATTTAAACTCCCTTGGAGCAATTGTGGTCAAAGGAATTACCTTAGCCCCACGATTGGGTAATCCCCCTCCCAGGATTGTAGAAACCCCTTGTGGAATGCTTAATGCCATTGGTTTAGAAAATGTTGGAGTAGAAAAGTTCATCAAGGAAAAATTACCCTACCTGCGACAATTTGATATCATAGTAATTGCCAATATTGCCGGAAAGACGGTTGAGGAATATGTTGAGTTAGCCAGGAAATTAAATGGTCTGGTGGATGGTTTGGAGATTAATATTTCCTGCCCTAATGTGGTAAAAGGTGGGTTGGAGTTCGGACAGGACCCTGCCTTAACCTATGAGGTGGTAAGCAAAGTCAGGCAAGCAACCAGACTCCCCTTAATTGCCAAATTATCACCCAATGTTACCGACATAAAAGTAATCGCTAAATCAGCCGTAGAGGCAGGGATAGATGCCATCTCTTTAATCAATACCATCCTGGGCATGGTCATTGATGTTACTACCCGAAAACCTATTTTAGCCAATGTTACCGGAGGTCTATCAGGCCCGGCCATTAAACCTATTGCCTTAAGAATGGTTCACGAGGTAGCCAGGGTAGTAAGAGTTCCCATCATTGGACAGGGCGGAATTATGAATGCTACCGATGCCCTGGAATTTATCATTGCCGGAGCAACCGCCGTAGCAGTAGGCACGGCAAATTTCGTTGATCCGCAAACATCGTTAAAGATTATCAAAGGGATAGAGGATTACCTGATAAAAAATAATATTCACCGTCTAAGTGAATTGACAGGTAGCCTTCAAATATAGACTCTATTGCTTTATAATTTATGATAAATTTCTGTAAAATAGGTGATGAGGTAAAGACAGAGGTAAAGGTAGAGGTAAAGGTAAAGGTAGAAGTGACACAATAATACTCTACCTTTACCTCTACCTCTACACAGAAATCTCAATTTATGAAGCAATGGAGTATAAAAAGGAAATGACCGTTATGCAACTAACACCAAAAGAACGATTGATTGTTGCCTTAGATGTGGATAATTTAAAAGAGGCAACAAGATTAGTCAACCAATTAATAGATTATGTTGGTGTTTTTAAGGTTGGGGCACAATTATTTACCTCTGCCGGACCTGAGGCAATTAAAATGATTCAAGACAAGGGTGGTAAGGTATTCCTTGATCTTAAATATCATGACATCCCCAATACAGTGGCTCAAGCGACAAAAATCGTAGCGAAAATGGGCGTTTTTATGTTCACTATTCATACCTTAGGCGGGAAGGAGATGCTGAAGGCTGTAGTCGAGACAATCGCTACCTTCCAACTTCCAGGTTTTAAACCTGTTCCAGGTTTTAAACCTGCTAAACCATTGGTCATAGGGGTAAGTATCCTCACCAGCTTAAATCAGGAAGGACTTAAGGAGATTGGAATAAACAGGGATTTAAGGGATGAGGTTATTGCTTTAGCTAAGTTAGCCAAAGTCGCCGGGGTTGATGGAGTAGTTGCCTCAACCCATGAAATCAAGGAAATCAAAAACCAATGTGGCCTGGATTTTATCACCGTTACCCCTGGGATTAGACCGGCAGGGGCGAGCCCGGATGACCAGAAAAGGATAGCCACAGCAAAAGAGGCTATTGGTGTCGGTGCGGACTTTATAGTTGTGGGGAGACCGATAATTGCCGCAGAAAATCCAGTAAAGGTAGCTGAACAAATTATAGAGGAAATAAGGGGCTAATGGGTCATTCCATTTGATATTGGGGGTATCTATGATAGAATCCAGGAGTC
>JASEHU010000301.1 GCA_030018635.1 bacterium | reverse complement strand
GAAAATAACTTGGAGTTGAAGTTGGCAGCTTGATTTTTTTGATTGCACAGGTCGAGGAATTTTTATGAATATCCGCGCCTTGAAAAAATTTTATTGACATAAGATAACTTTTGTGGTAAAATTTAACTTGTTCTGCAAAATAAGAAAGATATGCTGAAAAACTTGGGTTATATGTTTTAGCACCTTCCGGAGAGATAGTGAAATTAACTAATAAACCAGGTTTTATCCTACATATATGGAGATAAATTAGATTGAGGTTAAGGTTGAGGTTGAGGGGAAGTCGTCAACCTCAACCTTAACCTTAACCTCAACCTTTTATCCCACACATAATGGAGCTAAATAAAATGGGTAGTGTCGTCAAGAAAAGAAGAAAAAAGATAAGGAAACATAAATATAAAAAATTACGCCAAAAAATGAAATTCCAACGGAGGAAATAAAGGGGAGAAGGCTCTGTGATTCAGACAGTAGACTATCTTACATCAGACTTCAGACTTAATGGAGAAAAATGGCGTGAGATTATATTAGGCTAAAGACTAAAGACTAAAGACTAAAGACTGAAGACTGAAGCCCAGTGTCTGAATCACAAGAGAAGGCTGAAGTTAGTCTTTAGTCTTTAGTCTTTAGTCTTTAGTCTTTAGCCTATAGTCTTTAGCCTTCAGTCTTTAGTCCCTTCCTTTTGAACATAGGTAAAGGTGAAAATGAAACATCGCATAGCAGTTCTGCTATTTATCCTGCTTAATATCCAAATCTTGTTTGCCCAAGTTTTATTTGCCCAGGAAAATGAAATTACGGATATCCTGATTCAAGGTAATAATTCTGTGGCAACTGCTACAATCTTTAGTCTCATCCATTCACAAATAGGCGATAAATATAATCTCACAACCGTAGATAATGACCTAAAAGCCATTTATAACTCAGGCTATTTCTCGGATGTGAGCATTGACCTGAAAAAAGAAGAGCATGGATTAACCCTTCTTTTTATCGTTAAAGAAAAACCCCTGATCTCAAAGATTAAATTTGCCGGTAATAAGGAATTAAAAGAAGATGACCTGAAAAAAGAAATAACCTTAAAAACAGGCATCCCCATTAGCCAGAAAGACATCAGGGAATCTATCGAGAAACTGACCGTATTGGCTAAGGATAATGGACATTATTTTGCTAAGATAGATTCTAAAATAGAAGATGAGGGTAAAACCGTTACCTTTTTGATTGATGAGGGTAAAAAAATTAAAATTAAAGAGCTCACCCTTATTGGCAACAACGTCTTCTCTGCCTTTAAACTTAAATGGAAAATGACCACTTCCACCGGTGATTTTTATAAAGAAACACAATTACAAGAGGATATAGAAAAACTACTCTTCTTTTATAAGACCAATGGCTATCCTATGGTCAGCATCCAGAAACCGGGGGTGGTTTATGATAAAGAAAAAGATGGCATCATCATTAATATCAATATCGAAGAAGGCAATCTTTTCAAAATCAAGGAAATAAATTTTAGCGGAAATACCATTTTTAAGACTGAGGAACTTAAAAAGATGCTCACCACAAAGTCAGGTGATAGTTATAGTGTTAAATCTATTGCATTAGACAGGAATAAGATTATGGATGCCTATTTTGAACAGGGTTATGTGACGACCTCAGTTATTCCCGATGCAGAATTTGAGACAAAAGAGGCAACCGCAGATATTATTTATAAAATCAAGGAAGGGGGCAAAAGTTATCTTGAAAAGATTTCTGTCTGTGGCAATACAACCACTAAAGAAAAGGTTATCTTACGAGAACTTTTATTCAAAGAAGGGGAGATGTTTGATGGGAAAAAGGTTAAGCAGAGTCGGCAAAGGCTAATCAACTTAGGTTTTTTTGAACAGGTAAAATTTGACATCCGGCCGGGAAGTGAGGAAACCAAAAAGGTCTTAGATATCGAAGTTAAAGAAGGCAAAACGGGCAACCTTATATTTTCTGCGGCTTATGGTAATAAACCCGGATTATTTGGCACCATAGAATTTACTAAAAAAAACCTGTTTGGTAAAGGATACTCCTCTTCTATTAAAACAGAATTTGGTAAAAACCTGTTAAATTATGAGTTTGGTTTTACTGACCCCTGGTTTCGGGATACCCCGACCTCTGTAGGATTTGATATCTGGCGGACAACTGAAAAGGAGGATGAATACACGGATAAAAAGCGTGGTGGGGCAATAAGAATCGGAAGACCTCTTGGGAGCCATAACAATATCTACTTTAAGTATAAATACGATAAAAGCGCCATGGTAAATGTCAAAGCTGATGCCCCGGACAGTATAATAGAGTGGAGGGATAAATGGGGAGATGGTAATTATGTTTTATCAAGTAGTCTAGCGGTTAGATTTGTCAGGAATACCAAAAAAGGTGAGGAAATCCTGTTTCATCCTACCGCAGGTTATCAAATTGAACTCTCTAATGAATTTGCAGGCGGATTTTTAGGTGGCGATGTAGATTTTTATAAACCTACCTTCGAAGGTAGTTGGTATATCCCCAGTTGGTGGGAGTTTGTTCTGGCATTGCATACTAAATTAGGCCTGGTAACTAATCTGGCTAAACACGAGGATATTCCCGACTATGAAAAATTCCGTATTGGCGGTCCATACAGTGTTCGAGGATATAACGATAGGTCGATTCGTCCGGATTCAGGTGGTGGGGAATCTATGCTGATAGGCAATGTCGAGTATCGATTCCCGATTGGTAAGGAATTATTTGGTTGTTTATTTGCCGATGTGGGAAATGTTTGGGAGAAGGCATCGAAGATTACCTCATTTGGGGATTTGAAATATGGCACAGGCTTTGGTCTAAGATTTAAAAGCCCGATTGGCCCTATCCGGTTAGATTATGCCTGGGGACTCTCCGATGCACCCGGACATCAAAAGGGAACCCCTGAGATTCATATCAGTTTTGGGTCGTTTTTTTAAATGAGATTAAAATTAAAAATCAATTTTTGGGAAAACTTCAAAATTTTTCGAGCTGTGCAACCAATCTTTTTATTGGAAACCGCTAAAGCGGTTAGT
>JASEHU010000300.1 GCA_030018635.1 bacterium | reverse complement strand
AGCAGGTATACTCACCGTAATCTAAATTATTAACTGCTGATGCTTGTTTGAATGTTCCTTGTGGTGTACGAAGGATAATTGTTGAAGGGTCAATTCCGGAGGCATAGCCATTAATCGGTGGGTCAAAAAGAGTAGCAGAAATATTAATTGGAATAGGCACCTCCTCTGCAATTATCACCGCACCATTTGCTGGGGCAGTATTAGTTACCTCTGGTTTTTCAGTATCGATTAAGAAAGAATATTCACCTGTTATTGGTATTTCAATAGTTTCGGTAGTCTCTTGTGAACAATCTTCAGAGGCTATCTTTACCTGTATTTGGACTTTATCATTAATATAAAGTTTTGCATTGCCATCTGTATCTTTTGGAATGTTCAAGATACCTGCAAAATTCTTACCCGAGCCGGCTAAGTCTATTTGCTGTGGTGAAGAAAATGCACCATTGCCTTTTACAAATAGCTTTGGTAATGTAGGTGAAGGTGGTTCATCAGATAAAGTGACATCAATAATTAATACCCCTTCTCTCACTGGTGATTCTCGTGAGATAGTAATTTGTGCTATGATAGGAGATTTGTCAAATAGTTCTCGTAGGACTTGTTTTTTAACACCAACACTTTTGTATAAGTTTGTATGTTTTTCTTCTGGAATACCAAAATCACTAAGCCTTTTAGCTTGCTTTTGTTGTTGATGTAATGATGAACCTTTAGCAGAATCAATAGAAACTACACCATAACCACCCAGCATGATAATTCTATCCTCAGCTAAATTAATATAGGTAACTGTTGAAGTAAGTGCCTTGAAAAGGCAGAAATCAAGCATAAAATTACTCCCTGCTTCCTGCAATTGCTCTACACCTACACTGGCAGGGTCAGGTGCGTCTTTACCAATTCCATGGTCTCTAAACCATTTAAGTTTCTGGGCATTATTATGCCCAAAATCCGACCAAAAACTCCCCATCTGCGGTGCTCCCATCATGATAATTTGATTTATGTCATTGCCGTATTTGGGGATGTTGTCAATGGTTTCGGTTTTTTTAAATCTTTCTTCTCTCTTAACTCCAGCAGGATAATACTCATAACTCATTGAAGATTGATACTGATTCCCATACATCATAGTATAAAACTCTGATACTAAACCACCTCGTGAGTGAGCTACAATATCTACCTTAGTTGCTCCTGTTCGTCTCTTGACCTCATCTATTGCCTTTTTAAGCAACTTTACATCTTCCTGTATTAGACCTTGTCCTCGATTAGGAAAATCACCAAATAAATCAGCTAAGGTAAACACCTGCATTCCTGCATTCTTTAATGTCGTTACCAAACAACCATCCTTAAAACTCTGCGAATCTCCATTAATCCCGTGAACTATAAGTACAGGATTCTTAGCAAATGTAGGACTTATCCAAAATAAACCAAGAACTAACCCTAACGCTATTCTTTTAAACATATTAGCCACCCCCAAAGATTAATTTAAACCTAAAACTCAAATTCACTATCTGGAATACCTGTATTTATCTGAATATTACTAAGAGTAATTTCTTCTGTTACCTCTGTTGTCTTGATAAATTTTGTTGGTACCCAAATATTACTAATCAATTTAAAATCTTTAATTTCACACCATGGAGTATCTTTTTCTCCAGTTTTTGCATCAAAATCAACAATTTTTGTCATTACTCCTTTTTCATAGTCAATATAAATCTCCAATCCAACCCTTGACAAGGGATAATTATACCTATCCTTTGGATTACTTGCTTTCGGCACTGCCTCAATCACCCAGATATCAATTTGTGGATTAGAAATCACCCTACAATCAAACCTAAGTATTATCTCATCCAACCGCCAATAGAAAGGTAAATAATCAGGCTCTAATATAAAATACCACGCAAATCGAGTACTCGGAACATTTGCTCCATGATATTGTCTACAATACTCAGTTAAACCTTTCCATACCGTATCTCTCTGATGGTCATTTGGGTCTTCATATTTAAGTTTATCAGGTGCTTTAAAATAATATTTACCTGCTTTAGTAATCTTATCTGTCATAATTGGATATCCCCAACCTCCTGGTTTTTCTGTTGTATAAACCATATCCGCCTTCAAATCTTGAATTTTATGGTAATTAGATTCTACCTTATCAAGTAGTTGTTGCACCGTAGGAGTGCCAACCTGTCTTTGGATTTTAGGCTTTAGCCTTTCATTCTTAGGCTTAACCTCTATCTTCTGTCCCCTGTCTTCTGTCTTCTGAACAAATGGCACACCACCCATAGCATTTAGGCTAACATACAGCCCAAACACCAACCCCAAAACTACCAGACTACCAACCAAACTCTTTAAACTTTTACCCATTTTACCTTACCTCCTTGATTTTTAAATTTTGTTTCTTTAATTATACCATATTTTTTGACATTTATCAAGTTTTAATTTTTCTTTTTTTGTACACTAATTGCACGGATTACACTGATTTACACAGATTTTTTATTTTTATAATCCGTGAGAATCTGTGCTATCCGTGAAATCCGTGTACTTACATAAAATACAAGAGGTATCTACCCCACTTAATCCATAACTCGGAATAACCAACACCTCAAAGTCCTCTAATTTCCGTGCCTCGGTGTCTATTTCTGGCGGCAATGGCTCAAAGTCTTCATCTATAAACCACACCGGCTCGTTAAACCGTCCTAACAGATGTGCCACACCATCTACAAACCCATTCAAATACACCCCAACCTCTGCCGAAGAATCTATCTTAGCCGGGGTCGGATAGTTTGGGTCGGAAATATCATAACTCTCATCCGGATGGTCGGTAACTATGTTCTGGCCATTGGCATACTGGATGGCAGATAATTTTATCCCAGGCACACTCACGATTATCTGATGTATCAAATTATCATCCGGGATTAATTCTGCACCTGAGGTAACTACAAATGAGGTTGATTTTTTACTATCTGGAGGTAATTCCAATGTAGATGCGGGATATCGGGTAATAGAAAGGCAACCTGAGGCTCTAATCAATCTCATCTCGATATTAGCGGTAAAAGACTTATTCTTTGCCTTGTTGGT
>JASEHU010000002.1 GCA_030018635.1 bacterium | reverse complement strand
AAAGCCTATCCGAAAAGTTGGAAGTCCGAACAGGTTTGAAATCTGGAACTTGGTTAGAGCATTTTTCCTGATTTCTTTTACACATCTTGCTATCATCATATCAATGAAAGATGAATTGAGAATTTTCACACAATCTGGCTATTGACGGTGAACATCCCTACCGTTCACTGACCGATTACAAAAAAATTAAAAAAACTACTTGACAAATAAATATTAATTTGTTATACTTATCTAACAAATAGAGATTGCTCTAAAAAATGGCCAGAATTTGTAAGTGTTCAGGTAACTGCTCAGTCTAACTTGCCTTTGGTATCTAAAACTGACACCTGAGAACTGATACTTGAACGCTTACAAGAATTGAAGGTGTGTTTTATGGAAAAGGAATTAAGTCCGACTATGGAAGATTACTTAGAGACGGTTGCTCTCCTCAAAAAGCAAAACAACATCGTCAGGGTCCGGGATATAGGCCGTTTATTAAATGTAAAAAGCTCAAGCGTAAATGCCGCTTTAAAGACACTTTCTAAAAAAGGTCTTGTCAAACATGAAAGGTATGAATATGTTGATCTTACTCTGGATGGTGAAAAAATCGCCTGCAATATTCAGAGCAAACATGATTTGCTTTTAAAATTCCTGACAGAGATTCTAAACATAAATGATGATGAGTCGCTGCAGGACGCTTGCAAGATAGAGCATGTCATGAGCCCAAAAACCTTGGATAGATTAACGAAATTCATCCAGTTTTTGGAGACTGGAATAGACGGTGAAAGACAAAAGTGGCTAAAAAGTTTCAAGTATTACTGAACTTTTGCAAATTTTGCAGTCATTCACGGCTTGAAATTTGAAATTGGAAAGTAGAAATTAGGAAAAGAGAGGAGAATCGTATCTATTTTCCCCAATTTCCAATTTCTAATTTCAATGTCCTGTGAACAGCTATATTTAATGAAAGGTGGTATTTTACTGGGTTTCTACAAAATTTGCAAAAGTTCAGGTATTATTAAAAACAGGCGAAAAATCAAGCTCTAAAATGCGCCAGCCCGCTTTAAAGAAAAAAGAAGGGTAAATTTTTTTATCCTTAAAGTTAGATATGTCTAACAAATCTTGATATATCTAAAATATCAAAGGAGGACTTGAATGGAGAAAATTTTAAGCGAATTGAAACCAAAGGAAAAAGGTAAGGCTATGAGTGAAATAGTGTCCGTCGTCAAGATGGAAATAGGACAAACAGGGAAGATAGTCGAGATTCATGGTGGAGCAGGAATGAGTTTAAAATTAGAGAATTTGGGAATTAGAGTTGGTAAAGAAATTAAAAAGCTAAACCAACAAGCTATGCGTGGGCCTGTAGTAATGGCGGTAGGTAAGAGCCAGGTAGCTATTGGATTTGGCATGGCAACAAGGGTATTGGTAGAAGTAGGAAAGGAGGAGGAAAACAATGAAAATTCTTCTAATGGGTAATCCCAATGTAGGTAAGAGTGTAGTCTTTTCAAGGCTTACTGGTGCTCATGTTATTGTTTCCAATTATCCGGGGACGACTGTAGAATTTACTAAGGGTTCTATGCATCTGCCAGAGGAATTAGGCCTTAGCGGAGAGACGGCTGAAGTCATTGATGTCCCGGGAGTGTATTCTTTAGAACCTACCTCCAGGGCTGAAGAGGTCGCTCTTGAGATGCTAAAACAAGGGGATTTGGTTATCAATGTTGTTAATACAACAAATCTGGAAAGAAGTTTGAATCTTACTCTTCAACTGCTCAAAAAGAAGATTCCTCTTATTGTTGCCCTTAACCTTTGGGATGAAGCAAAACATACAGGGATAAAGATTGATGCAGGAAAACTTGAGCAATCTCTCGGAGTTCCTTGTATTCCCACCTGTGCTATAACGGGTGAGGGTTTTAAAGAATTGGTATCCAAAATAAAAGAGGCAAAGATAGGAAAGTATGAATATGAGGAAGAAGAAAGATGGCACGAAGTAGGTAATATTATTACTGAGGTAGAAGAGGTGATACACCGGCACCATAGATTTAGAGAAAGAATAGCAGATGCCTCTATCTCTCCAAAAATTGGTATTCCCATAGCCTTTATGCTTCTCTTTGCCACCTTCCATGTTATTAGGTTTATTGGTGAGGGATTGATAGGTTATGTCTTCGAGCCGTTCTTTGACAATTTGTGGGCGCCATTGATGTTGAAATTCTCAAATATTCTGGGCGGTGATGGATTTATTCACAACATATTGATTGGAAGATTGGTAGATGAGAAAATAGACTTTGGCGAATCATTTGGGCTTTTGACCACAGGGCTTTTTGTTCCTTTTGGGGCGGTACTTCCCTATATCTTTGCCTTTTATCTGATTCTTTCTTTTTTAGAAGACTCTGGGTATTTACCCAGATTAGCCGTATTGGTAGATAATATCATGCACCGCTTAGGGTTGCATGGGATGGCTATAATCCCGATGATACTTGGGTTGGGGTGTAATGTCCCAGGGGCATTGTCTGCCAGGATTTTGGAGACAAAGCGAGAAAGATTTATTGCCGCAACCATAATGGCAATTGCTGTACCCTGTATGGCTCAGATTGCTATGGTAGTTGGACTTATGGGTAAGCATGGAGCCGTGGGATTGGGAATAGTCTTTGGCACCCTCTTTATAGTTTGGATTATTTTGGGAGTTTTATTAAACAAAACTATGAAAGGTGAATCTATGGAAATATTCCTTGAGATACCGCCATATCGCCTTCCTTACTTGCAAGGGCTTGTCAAGAAGGTCTGGATGAGAATTATCTGGTTTGTTAAAGAGGCAGTCCCCTGGGTATTAGCCGGGGTATTCATCGCCAATATTTTGTATACTCTTGGAATAGTTGATGTTATAAGCAAATATACCGCCCCGTTGATTTCAGGGCTGCTTGGGTTACCCAAAGAAGCTGTTGGCGCTCTCCTGCTCGGCTTCTTCCGCAAGGATGTAGCCGTAGGGATGCTTGTCCCATTGAATTTGACTCTTTCCCAGCTTATAGTAGCATCTGTGGTATTAACCATGTATTTTCCATGTGTGGCTACCTTTGCTACCCTGGTAAAGGAATTAGGAATAGCAGCCATGCTCAAATCTGCGGCAATTATGATTGTTTCCACACTGTTGGTGGGTAGAATACTTAATTTGGTAATTGGTAACTGGTAACTGGCAGAAGGTATTGGGTCAGATCCAATACTGTTCGGAATGAATTTTGGTAACACTTTAGTGGGTCATTCCATTTGTTTTTGTGGGTTGATTTTATTGCAAATTGCAAATTTAACATTTAGCATTTTAAATTTGAAATGTTAATTTTGCAATGATAAATTTGCAATGAAACTTATTAACAAAAACCACCGAACTGCTAAAATCAAATGTTATGAAGCACTACTTTTTATATTTAGGTGCATTTTTGCAGCCAAAAACCCCACATCCACCTCCAACCTTCCAACATTCCGGATGATGAATGGTATTACATTCCGGACATCTAACAACTATGGTTTCTGTTTTTATCGGCGTATGGCAATAAACACATTCTACTGCTGTCTGCGAATAAATTAATAAAACAGGTGTTGGCTTTTTATCTAAATTAAACATGCTCCCACTACTCCTCTATAATTATCAATTAATAACTGTTAATTGATAATTGATAATTAATAATTTCCTTCCCCTTCCTTGCGGTTATGATATGCAATGGAGGGATTCCTGCCTCACCCAGGGTTTTATCTATAAATTCATCCTTAGCAGAGATGGTATTGGTCATATCCACCATTCTTATTTCTCCACATTTTGGACATTTACCTTCTTCTATCGTTATTTTTCCCAATACCTTAAAAACAGGAAGTTCTTCATTACATTTGTTACATCGAAATTTGGTAACTATATCCCGGTCTAATTCTAATATAGTTCCATCACCAAGGGATTTTTGAGCTACATCAAGTAATTCTCTAAAGGTAGTTTCCTCTACCCCTTTATTTAGTTCAACAATCTTCTCGTAATATTCATGGCTTTGACAATTATTCTTTTTCGGGTATTCAATCAGATAGCATTCATACATCAAGCCGTTAAAAACAATTCCTTTGCCTTTTGGGACTTCGAGTCCATGAATTATTTTTACTGCCTCCTGAACCTGAATCCCGGCAATAATCGAGGCACTCGTAGAGGTAGTCGGTGTTTTCCCTTCTAATAAATCATCATGTCTAAGTAATGGACATGAATACCTCACCCCTAAAATATTATAATCCAAATCGGTTAATGTGCATTCATAGCAAGCACTTTGCGGGGGAACAAAGACACTTACTATTCCATGCAAGACATCTATCCCTCCATCAATCCAGGGGGTATTTGTTTTCCAGCAGGCTTGATTGATAGCTAATCTTGCCTCCCGATTATCCACACACCCAATAACTACATCTACACTTCTAAATAATCCTAATCCTACATCCCAAACTATATTTGCGGCTAATGGTTGTATCCGGATATCCGGGTTGATTTCTAAAACCCTCTGGCTGGCTACTTCAACCTTTTTTTTGCCGTTATCTGCGGCTCGATAAAGTATAGACCGACTTAAGTCCGCTTGGACTATCCGGTCGAAATCAACAATAATTATCTTTCCTACACCCAAAAGGGCTAAATTTTTTAAAACCTCATTACCTAAAGCCCCTGCCCCAACGACCATTACCCGGGTATTTTTCAGCTTTTCCTGGTTCCACCAGGGGATAAGGGTCAATCGTGAATATCTATCCTCATCTAAATCAGTAATAACTATTTTTTCTACCATTAATTATACCGTAAGATTTCAGGTATTGGAGGTTAGAAGTTAGAGAATAGGAGATAGAATTCAGCAATTCCGGATTCTAACTTTTAACTTTTAACATTATACCTTATTTAATCCAATTCGTCAACTAAATTTATTCTACTGTTACGCTTTTAGCCAGATTTCTCGGCTGGTCTACATCACAACCTCGATAATTAGCAATATGATAGGCTAATAATTGCAAGGGAATAACCGCTAAAATGGGCGTCAGGAATTCTGTGGTTTTTGGTATATAAAAACAATAGTCTACCTTTTTAGTTATCTGGGTATCGTCTGAACTTGCCACGGCGATAATAATTCCGTCCCTGGCCTTTGCCTCTTCGATATTACTCATGATTTTATCATAAACAGTTCCTGGTGTAGCCATACCTTGTGTAGCAATAGCTACCACAGGCATATTCTCATCGATTAAGGCGATTGGTCCGTGTTTCATCTCACCTGCAGGATAGCCCTCTGCGTGGATGTAGGATATTTCTTTCAATTTGAGTGCGCCCTCTAAGGCAATAGGGAAATTAATTCCTCGCCCTAAATAGAGGAAATTATGGTAATGCTGAAATTGATGACTGATCTCTTTGATTTTTTCCTCATCGGTTAAAATATTTTCCACCTCCCTGGGGATAAGCCGCAGTTGGTCTAATAATTCTTTAGTCTTGTGTTCATCAATCACCCCTTTTTGCCTGCCGAGATATACAGCCAATAAATAAAGTGCGGTTAATTGTGAAGTAAATGCCTTGGTTGAGGCGACACCTATTTCTATTCCTGCACGGGTATAGACTATTCCCTCATTAGATTCACGGGTCAGAGAAGAACCAATGACATTGCAAATAGAAATAACCTTTGCCCCTTTTTCTTTACCCTCTTTAATCCCGGCCAATGTATCTGCTGTCTCACCTGACTGGGAGATGGCAATCAAAAGGGTTTTGTCAGACAGGATTGGATTTCTATATCTAAACTCCGAGGCGATATCGGTTTCAGTAGGGATTTGAGTTAATCCCTCCAACATAAATCTACCTACTACCCCAGCATAATAAGCCGTGCCACAGGCAACGATGAATATCTTGTCAATATTGGCTATATCCTCTTTGGTTAAATTTAGCTCATCTAAATAAACCTCATTTTCGACAATCCTACCTCTTATTGTATCCTCAATTGACCGGGGTTGTTCGTGTATCTCTTTTAACATAAAGTGTCTGTAGCCACCTTTTTCTGCCATAATCGGGTCCCATTCTATGTAAATAGGCGTTTTTTGGACAGGAGTCCCTTCTAATGTCCTGATCTCTACCCCCTCCCGGGTAAGAATAGCCAGCTCTTTATCCTCTAAAAATATTACCTGGCGGGTATAGGGTAAAATAGCCGGGACATCAGAGGCAATGAAAAATTCCCCATCCCCCATTCCTACTATCAATGGGCTGGCTAATCTGGCCGCAATTATGCGGTCAGGCTGTTTGAGACTGATTACGCCTAAGGCATAAGCACCTTCTATTTTAGTCAATGCTTTTCGCACAGCTTCGCTCAAGTCTTCTTTTAAATACTCCTCAATCAAATGGGCAATTACCTCAGTGTCGGTTTGTGACCTGAAGTGATGCCCATTAGCAATCAACTCCTCCTTTAATTGGGCATAATTTTCAATAATTCCGTTATGAACAATTACCAATTGGTTATGGCAATCACAATGAGGGTGAGCATTTTCCTCACAAGGTCGGCCGTGTGTTGCCCAGCGGGTATGGGCTATACCTATGTTCCCCTGGATAGGATTATTTTTAATAACCTCTTCTAAATTTATTATTTTACCTGCACTCCGCCTTAGTTCAAGATTAGAACCGGTTATGACAGCAACCCCAGCCGAGTCATAACCGCGATACTCCAATTTTCTTAATCCATCAATAAGTATTGGCACGGCATCTTTACTGCCGATATACCCAACAATGCCACACATAGTTATTCCTCCTCTATCCGTGTCCGTTATTCAAGGAATTATGAAAACATTCTTTACGAACACGATAAATGTGGGACGGTTCATTTTATCGTTTTTACTATGATTTCTTTTGGAAATTAGAAATTGGAAATTAGAAATTAGGTCTTCGCTTAATTTGTAGACTTGCCCCAATCTCTCTCCCCAATTTCTAATTTCTAATTTCACATTCATTTTTTACCCGCAAGATTTCAAACTAAAGTGTGACCCCAATCTTCCAATGGATTAATGATTCGAATCCCGAATCCCGTTATCTAAAACAGTGCCTCCTCAACCAAATCACAGATAATATGTCCAATGGTGATATGTGCCTCCTGAATTCGTGGGGTATCATTTGAGGGAACAACAATACAAAGCGAAGATACCTGAACAAGTTTCCCTCCCTCCTTACCTGATAATCCAATAGTTTTGGCGCCTATCTCCATCGCCTTTTCCATGGCTAACACGACATTTGGTGAATTACCACTTGTGCTAATTCCAATAACAACATCATCAGATTGGGCTAATGCCTCTATTTGCCGGCTAAATACATAATCGAAGCCATAGTCATTTCCAATTGCCGTTAAAATAGAGGTATCGGTAGTCAGGGCAATAGCCGCTAATGCCTTTCTTTCCTTCTTGAATCTACTGACTAATTCTGCGGCAATATGTTGTGCATCTGCGGCACTGCCACCATTACCCATTAAAAGTACCTTACCACCTTTTTGGTATGCCTCAATTATGAGTTGTGCGGCAGTAACGATTTGTTTTGTATCTAATTTTAATTTTATCTTTGCACTTTCCTCTAATTGTGATTTTACCTTTTCTTCCATTATTTCTCCTCCTCCCTGATTTTTTCCAATATCCCAAAAGCCAATAATGGAATCATTATCTCATGATGTCCGATAAATGAATATCCCTTTCCACCTTTTATCGTAGGTCTTTTGATGACATTTGTCATCGGGCGATATTGTGGAAACATATCAAAATTAGCGGTTACAAAGTCCTCGACTTTATTACCTAAATTCCGGGCGATAGTCAGTGCCTTTAAAAATACCTCCGGCAAAATTACCGCAGAACCAATGTTTAAATACACCCCACCATCTAAATTAGCCACCTGATTGGCAAAAATACGAAAATCAATCATTCCTGACTTACCGATTGCCTCACCACAGGTATTGGGATGTTGATGAATTATATCTGTGCCAATAGCTACATGGACAGTAACAGGAATCTTTAACTCAAACCCCTGGGATAGGATGCTATATTCCCTATGTTTAAGTTTTTTGTAGGCAATCATTTTTCCGACTGCCTGACCAATGCCCATGTCTTGTTTTGCACCATCAATAATAGCCCCGTTAATAAAAGAACCTGTTTCGGTTGCCATACCAAAGGAACCGTCTAAAAGGCTTGGAGATACATCCTCTGATGTCTCGCCAATTAAGGCTATTTCAAAGTCATGAATCATTCCCGCCCCATTTATGGCAATAGCCGTAATTACACCTTCCTTCATCAGTTCAATAATAATAGGTGAAAGCCCGCATTTTACCACATGTGCCCCAAAAGCCCAGATTACAGGTTTCTTTTGGCGATATGCCTGACAAATAGCGTTTATCAGATTCCGTAAATCAGTTCCAATCAAAATATCCGGCAGGGAATCAATAAACTGGTTGAAAGTCCCACCACCTGGCATAAGTTTAGCAAAATTCTCTGTCTTGACCAAATTTGTTCGGTCTTTTATAGGGTATGTCTTTACTTTACTTAAATCGATTTGTTGGTAAGAATTCATCATACTTCTTGTCCCCTCAAGATTTTAGATGATAGGAATTTTGATTTTTGGGGTACGGTGCAAATTATCCCTCGAAGTATCCCTTGTATAAGTTTGGACATTACTTTTAGCCCTCCACAACAATTCCCTCCCCTTAAATATATCGACTACAACAGGAGATACTTTTAGAAAAATTGTAACACTTTAGCCACCTGAAGCAAAGATTAACCACAGGCACAGAAGATCATTGCAAATTGCAAATTTAGCATTTAGCATTACAAATTTAAAATGATCAATTTGCAATGTTAAATTTGCAATGAAATTCTTCGTGAACTCAATGTCTTGAGTGTTTTTACTTCAGTTAGGTAAATAGTTACTAAATTTTTAGCACATCCTGCATATCGTATAACCCGGGTACTGCCTTGACGACAAATCTTGCGGCTTTAATTGCCCCTGAAACAAAGGTAAGTCGTGAATGTGCCCGATGTGTAAGTTCTATTCGTTCCCCTTCACTGCCAAATATCACCGTATGCTCGCCCACCACATCCCCCATCCTGACGGCAAATATACCAATTTCATCCTTTTTCCGTTCCCCTATTTGTCCTTGCCTTCCATAAACCGCCACCTGCTCAAAATCCCTATTCAAATTATCGGCAATTACCTTGCCTAATTTTAGTGCTGTGCCGGATGGGGCATCCTTTTTATGGTGATGGTGTGCCTCGATTATCTCTACCTCGTAATCGTCGCCTAATACCCTGGCTACCTCGCCGACCAACTTAAACAGAAGGTTGACGCCAATACTCATATTAGGTGCAAAAACTATCGGGATAGCGGCTGATAATTCTTTTATCCGGGCAACCTGAGTCTCATTTAACCCTGTCGTGCCAATGACTATTGCCTTATGATTTAAGGCGGCTATTTCCAGGTGGTCAATCGTTGTTTCAGGGTTAGTAAATTCAATCATTACCTCACCTGAACCGATTATCTCATCTAACCGTTCACTAATAGGAACGCCAATCTTACGATAGCCTGCTTTTTCCCCGGCATCGACTCCAATGGAAACATGTCCTTGCCGTTCAACAGCCCCAACTAACTCCATATCCGTCTGCTCACAAACCAACTTAGCAATCATCTCCCCCATTCTACCGCAGACACCGCTAACAATTACTTTAATCATAATTTTCTTCTCCTCTTGTCAGACAGGTCTAACCTGTCTGACTATAATTATATAACAAAAAACAGATTTTTGCAAGAAAAATTATTCTCACACATCGGTAGTCTTGGTTAACGCTAGGGCATAGACCTTTGAAGCACCTGCTTGCTTGAGCACCTGACTACATTCATTCATCGCATCACTATCATATAAATCATCTACAAGCAATATCTTCTTATCCTTCAAATTAGTTTGAGCAACAAAAGCACCTAAAACATCCCTGATTTTTTGCTTCTTAGTCTTCATATCTTTTTGCGGTAATGTTTCTTTTGTTTTCATTAAAATATCTAAGGCTGATTTCAGGCTAAATGTTTTGGTCATAATTTCACTTAAAACTAACATAGGAGCATAAGAAATAGGTTTTATCGGTCCTATATGACCTATTCCTTTTCCTTCTTCTGGTACAGGAATGATATAATCTACATCCAAAAATTCCTTTAATTCCTTATCTGAATTTAGAAAATCCTTTATTTGTGAAACAATATCATAGACTAATCCCTTTTGTGAACGATTCTTAAATAGATAAAGCATTTTGCCCATTTCAGTAAAAGTCTTTTTTCCACCTATAACCCTTGATTGACAATCAACCGCTCTACCTTTATCAAACCTACCTGTTAATACCAGGCTTCTACTTTCTTTAATAAATCTTGCTATCTGTTGGGTATCTACCTCTTTTTCCATGTCTATGATTTTAACACAATTATCGCAGGAGTTGCACTTGGGGTCATCAGGGGTTTCGCCAAAATATCTCTTTAAATAATTTGTTCTACATTCCTTAGTCAAGGCATAAACAACCATTTTATCCAATTTTTTATATTTGGCCAGATTAAGGGCTTTTATCCCAAATTGTTCCTCCGAAACACCATCAAGTATTTGACTTGTATTAGTCAGTTCCAAAAACCAGGCTGGGGTAATTATTTTATAATCAAGTAATTTCTCAAACTGTTTATCTATAATAGATTCAAATAACTTATCAGGTAAAATATTATTTTCCCGGCTAGATAATAATATATCAGTCAGACCACTCAAACCTGTCTGACTGGTCTGACTTATCTTAATTTTTTTAGGCACATCCGGGTATCTCTTTATAAAGCCTAATTTTTCAAGAAAGCTGATTCCTACCCTTAATTTTGTCTTATCGTAACCCGACACCCATTCAAGTTCAGCCTCTTCAATCAACCGAAAATTTCCAATTCCATCAAAATTCTCGATTGCCTGAAGCAATTTCAATAAATCTTCTTTAGAAAGAAGGCTGTTTTTAATGAACCATTCCTGGAGTTTACGGTCATTTTCCTGATATAAAAGTATACAATATGCCTCGCTGCCATCTCGTCCTGCCCGACCGGCCTCTTGAATATACTCTTCGATACTACCCGGCAGACTATAGTGGATAACAAATCTTATATCCTTTTTATCAATCCCTAATCCAAAGGCAGATGTGGCACAAATTATATCCAGACCATTATCAGACATAAAATTTTCTTGAATCTGCCTCTTTGAGGTATTATCTAATTGCCCATGATAAAATGCAGCGGATTTACCTATGTATTGCAAAAATGATGTAACAAATTCTGCCTCTCGTATCCTGCCTGTGTAAATAATCCCTTTACCCTGAATTGTCTCTATAAGATTAGCAATCTTCCTTAATTTATCCTCCTCGTCTGCTACCTTAATCACATCAAATTTAAGATTTTTTCGCTCGATGCCCTGTTGGATTATTACCGGTTCTTTGAGATTAAGTCTTTTTATAATATCTTCTTTGACATCATCGGTAGCCGTAGCCGTAAAGGCAGATACACAGGCGGGTTGAAGCTCATCAATAACTTTAGTCAAACACAAATAATCAGGTCTAAAATCATGACCCCATTGAGATAAACAATGTGCCTCATCAATGACAAAAAGTGATATTTTTGTCTGGCTCAAGTAATTTAGAATTACCCTGCTTCTTAGTTGTTCGGGAGAGATATAGACCAATTTCAGGGTATTTATGTTTTCAAGTATAGTGTGTTGTTCCTCAATAGTAATTAATGAATTAATATAGGCAACATTATTTATCCCGCGTTTTCTAAGGTTATCAACCTGGTCTTTCATTAAGGCAATCAAAGGTGAGATAACCACAGTAATTCCCTCTAATAGTAATGCCGGCAACTGAAACATTAGTGATTTACCATAACCGGTAGGTAATATAGCCAGGATGTTTTTACCTTTCAGGATGTTGGTAATTACCTCTTCTTGGGCAGGACGAAATTCACTAAAGCCAAAATACTTGCCCAGGCTTTCTTTAATCCTGACTGACTGGGTTTCTTCCTCAAATATAGAATCTACTTTTTCTAATAATGTCTTTAAGTTACTCATAATAGTGGTTCAGCTCAGCAATTCTCATTATGGCAGAAATTGTGTCCAATGTTGAGACATAGGTGGAAAAATGGAGATTAAATTTTGGATTTTGGATTTTTTCAATCGAAAATCGAAAATCCAAAATCGAAAATTTTCCAATTCTCCCTATTCTCCACTTCTCATTGCTTACACATTTTCATAATGAGAATTGCTGGGTTCAGCTATCTTGTTATAGCCATCTTACTTATTTTTTGTAGCGTTTTACCTTGGTAAGTTACAGTTACCCGATATAGATAGACGCCACTGGCGATATCTTTTGCCTCCCATAGTATCTCTGCCTTCCCCTCTACAGAAGAAGACACACTCTCCCTCTTCTCCCAGATTAACTCACCGACAAGGTTATAGACCGCTACCTGCATATCTACATCTACATCAGTTAAATTGGTTTTAGCACAGATAGTCGTTTTCCCGGAATGTGGATTGGGATAGTTGAAGATTTCAAGGGAATCTAATGATTGGGTAGTTTGGGGAGAGGCGGGAGGTCTTGGTTTTACTATAGGACCAGACTTCTGTAATGTTGGAGTCCCCAAAGCCAGAACCCCCATTACATCTTTAGCCTCAAAGTAATATTTGTATTTATCACTTACCACTCCTAATCTTAACATAAAGTAATAAATCTTACCGGTTTTATAATCACCTCCAGGTTCAGGTACCATTTGGACATTTCCTAGAGGGATTTCATTGTTGACAATATAGATTTTAGGATATCCAGTTGCCGGTGCATCGCCATCCTCATCTTTGTATTTCACCTTGAATGTAAAATATGTTTGACCAACAATCCCTTCCTCAGGGTCTAATCCATCAGTTTGAAAATTGGGACTACCTGCCCATTCCAATTTTGGGGCATGACTCACCTTTGGACCGATTTTAAGTATACTAAAAGGTCCCACTGCCTCTGCTCCTTTAGTATCTTTAGCATAAAATTTATACTTATAACTACCCGTAGCATTCAAGGTTATGTTTGTAGAGTAAGTGGCGCCTTTAAAATAACCTCCATTGAGATACATCATACTGTAAGTTCCCAGTCCATAAGGTATATTATTCTTAGAAATAACAACGGCTGGATACCCTGGCGCCGGCGGATTAACATTATTATCCCGATAGGCTACATGGAAGGTAAAAATTCCCGGGGAGGCGGCATCAGGATGAACTCCATCGAAAGAATATTCCTTCTCTCCAGTGGAAAATAAAAAAGGTGAATGATTTGGTCCCTCTACCTTTGGTCCCGAATGAGATGTAGTTGGTTGACCTATGGCCACGACATTATTCCTATTTTTAGCCTCAAAATAATAACTATACGCCTCACTGGCATAAGAAAGATAAATCTCATGGAAGGCATATGCCACCCCGGTAGAATAGCTATCTCCACCTTCCTTGGTGAGGATATATCCAGGATAGATGACTACATCTCCTATACAAATATAAAGTTTTGGATACCCATCTGCCGGCGGAAGATTATTTACATCCGTATAGAGTATTTTATAAGTAAATTTATTCGTTGTTTGACCCGGGTCCGGATTAACCCCATCTGTTCCAAACCCATCTTGATTTACCCAACTTAATGAAGGGGCATCACTTACCGACGGACCAGATTTAATAGAGGTCATAACCTCAGCCGAATAAATATCCTTTGCCTCAAATTTATAGGTATAAGTCCCTTCCGAAAAATTAGTTGAAAAGGTATATAACTTCCCATCGGTATAGGTTCCATCGTTGGGATTAACCACATTCATAGTAATCGGACTGCCATTTGTAAGGGTTCCTTTAGAATAGATATATAATTTAGGATAGCCTCCTGAAGGTGGATGATTATCTTCATCCACATATTTAATTCGGTAGGTATAGACATCTTTTGTTGTCCCGTAATCAGGCTCAATACCATCATTAGTATATCCCGACTCCCCTGTCCAGTTCAGGGTAGGTGGGTTATTTACAAGGGGACCAGCATTAAGTTGAATTTTACCAACCGCATCCATCCCGAGGGAATCTTTGGCTATAAATTTATATTTGTAGTCAAGACTACTTTCAGGAAATTGGCCCCAGTAATAATATAATTTACCATCTGTATAGGTAATATCTTTATCATCTACCTCTTTCATGGAATATGTACCTAAGACGGTTACCCCTTTATAGATAATCACCTTTGGATACCAGTCTGCCGGGGAATTGTTATTATTATCAATATAATTTATCTTATAGGTAAATCTGGTTTCTGAATTACCTGAATTGGGATTAAGACCATCGGTGTCAAACCCCGGCTCCTGCACCCAGTCGAGGATAGGTGCATCGGTTACCACCGGCTTATTTAAAGGAGCGGTTGGTGTGCCAATAGCCTGAAGTTGATAGCTATCCTTTGCCTCAAAGAAATACGAATAAGTCCCAATGGCAAGGTTAGTTTGATATTGATAAATCCCATTATTAATCAATTGCATAGGAAACGGACTATTTTGGATAGGGTTATTCCCTGTGTAGATATGTACCTTTGGAAAACCTGAATAGGGTGGGTCGCCATCCGCATCCTCGTATTTAACCTGATAGGTGAACTTAGTGCCTTGAGTCCCAATCTCCGGCTCGAGCCCATCTTCAATAAATCCGGGTTGACCACTCCAGGATAATGTTGGGGCGCGACTTACATCCGGGGCATCCTTTTGTAAGGTAGGTGCTCCTGATGCCTTGATACCCCAGGTATCCTCTGCCTCAAAGAAATAGGTGTAATCCCTGCCTGTGTATGGAAGTGTCTGCACAAAATAATAATCCTTACCATCCATACAATTCTGGTCTGATGCGGTAGCTGCAATCATAAGAAATGGGCTTCCTGAAATTTCGGCACCTGCTTTAAGGATATGCACCTTTGGGAAATTTTGGTTCGGCAGGTCATTATTTGCATCGGAGTAGGTAACCTTATAGGTAAATTTAGTCCCCCAGGTGCCAAGCTCTGGATGAAGCCCATCAGTGACATAATTTTCTGCCTGCACCCAATTTAATATTGGGGCATCCGTAATTACAGGTGCATTTGGTCTTGAGGTTACCGGCGCATTCCCAACAGCCGGAACACCGATAGCATCCTTTGCCTCAAAAAAATACTCATAATCCTTACCTGTCCCCGTTAGAATACGGGAACATTCATATTCCTTGCCATCGGCATATGTATCACCAGGAAGGGTTTCCTGCATACCAAAAGGACTACCGGCTATCTCTTTGTTTGCCTTCAGGATATGTACCTTAGGATACCCGGCTGCAGGTGGTTCAGTATCGGTATAAAGGACCCGATAGACAAAAGTAGTCGTGGCGGAGCCTGCCTCCGGGTCAAGTCCATCGGTGACATACCCGGGTTTATTAACCCAATCCAACACCGGGGCCAGGGTTACCCTGGGACCATCCTTAATAAATGTTGCTGTCCCTGTAGCCGGTATGCCGCCATTACTTTCAGCCGCAAACCTATAAGTGTAGGTGCCAGTTCCAAGGGAGATAGGGCAGGAATATAATTTACCGTCCTCGTAATTTGTATCAGGATTCTCTTGAACCATAATCCATGGGCTATTGGGTAACTCCACGCCGGCTTTAAAGATATGTAGTCGTGGGGAATTTGTGCCCGGTGGGTCATTAGCCGGATTCATATACGAGATGCGATAGATAAAACTTGTTCCCGGTGTTCCAAATTCAGGTTCTAATCCATCGTCCATATAACCAGAAAGGTCTTTTGCCCAGTTAAGTATTGGTTCGCCGGTTACAACCGGTCCTCCTACAGAATAGGTTGGAGTCCCCTCTGCATAAACCCCGTAGGTATCCTTTGCCTCGAAATAATAGGAGTAATCACTGCCGGCCAGGATTAATTTTTTGAAGAGTTGATATTCTTTGCCATTCTGATAGTCCTTATCGTTTGTATCTACTTGTTCAAGCGGGAGGGGACTACCTTGTATTTCAACACCTCCTTTGACGATATGAATCTTAGGATACCCTGAGGCGGGTGGGTCATTTTCATTATCCTGATATTTAACCCGATAAGTAAAGATTGTTTCATTGGCTATACCTGTCTGCGGGTCTAAACCATCCGATTGAAAAGAACCTGTCCCGAGCCACTCTAATTGAGGTGGACTACCAATCCTTGGACCTGGCGTAAAGAAGGTCTGTGGAGACGAAAGACAATCAGCCCCTTTTATATCCTTTGCCTCAAATTTATACTTATAATTCCCATTCTCCACCAGGGTAATTTTATAACGATACAATGCCCCACTATTAAAAGTACCGGATTGCCTTTCCATCGTATAGGTGCCTATAAAATTTTGGTCTTTATAAATATGAAGAAGTGGATGACCGGGGTAAGGCTCATCACCATTTAAGTCTTTATAGATGATTAAATAGGTGAATTCTGCTCCTGATGTGCCGGCTCCAGGCTCTAATCCATCAGATGTATATCCCGGCTGGTTAGCCCACAGGAGCATAGGTCTTAAGTTCTGACCTGTTACCTCAGGTCCTGATTGAATGGTAGTCGGTGTCCCATTTGCCATCTTACCTTGTGTATTTTTGGCTATAAAATAATAGGTATATTTTGTGCTGGCCATAGGTAATTTGAGCGGATTGCTACGATAAATTACCCCGCTTTGATAATCCACGCCCCCTTCTGAACGCAAAACCACACCATTTGGATATAAGGGAAATATTACCCCATCGATTAATATATATAGCCGGGGATAACCGGAGGCCGGTGGAGAATTATTAACATCACGATACTTGACTTTATAAGTAAAAAGACTATTTGTCGTGCCACTACCCGGATCAATCCCATCTTTTAAATACGGTTCCTGCCCAACCCATTCCATGACAGGCACATCCATAAATAATGGTCCTATCCTTTGGATTGTTGGCTCCCCGGTAGCAAGAAAACCATTAGTATCCTGAGCGATGAATTGATATGAATAAGTGCCTGGCGCAGGTAGGTATTTTACCAATTTATATCGTTTTCCATCGGTATGAGTTGTGTCTGTTGAACTAGTCTCTACCATCGTAAACGGACTACTTGAAATTTTTACCCCATTACATAAAATCTCTATTTTAGGGAAACCGTTTAACGGTGGGTCATTATCTATATCCGTGTAATCAATCATATAAATAAATTCCGTGCCCATTGTGCCAGATGGAGGACTCACCCCACTCTGAATATAGTCTCCTGCACCAATCCAATTTAAAGAAGGCACACTACTTACCAGTGGACCATCTTGTTTCCAGAGGACAGGTTGACCTACTGCCTTTGCCCCATAAATATTTTCTGCCTCAAATTTATAGGTATAACTGCCCGACGGAAGCAAAAAGGCTATTCTATATATTTTACCATCGCTCCAATCATCATCGAATATATCCTCTGCCTGCATCCCAAAGGAGATGTAGAATTGATGATTTAAAAAGATATTGACCTTTGGGGAGCCTGTTGCTGGTGGGAGGTTACCACGGTCAATATAGGTTATTCTAAATGTCCATTTAGTTCCCGGTGTGCCGACCTCCGGGTCCAAACCATCCGTCATGAATTTATCCACACCTACCCAGGTTAAACTTGGGATAGAGATAACATCTGGTCCTGAATGAAAAATAGTGGGACTGCCTAAGGCATAAAGACCACTGGTATCCTTAGCCTCAAATCGATAGGTGTATCTCCCTGGACTCTTGAGTGGGTAAAAATACTCATAAGCCTTACCATCAGTATATTGGTTATCTTGAGGGTCTGTTTCAAGCATCTGGGTGTAAAGGACATCCACCTTGCCTTTTTGGATTTGTACTTTAGGAAATCCTATAAGGGGAAGTTCGTTATCCTCATCAAAATAAATAACGCGATAGGTAAAGGTAGTGCCAAGGGTTCCAGTCTCCGGTTCCAACCCATCATCAATAAATCCTTCCTGCCCAAACCACTCTAATTTTGGGCTACCGCTAACCGTTGGTCCCGACATAAAAGAATTAGGAGGAAATAATACCTCTCCCCCTTGTTCGTCCTGGGCTCTAAATTGATATTGATACTGGTCTTTTTCCGGAAAGGAGGTAGAATAGGCATAAATTGCCCCTTGAAGAAAATTCCCGGAAACAAGATTCATGGTTAGGGTAGCCATTAGGACTGTATTCTTATAAATATAGACTAATGGATAATTATTGTCAGGAGGGTCACCATTTCCATCTATATAGCGTATTTGATAAGTAAATTTAGTCCCCGGCGTGCCAACCTCAGGGTCAAGACCGTCTGAGATAAAACCTTGATTGGGTGACCAGAATAACACTGGTTTAAAATTAGGCCCATCAACTATAGGTCCATCGTGTTCTAATGTAGGTTCACCTATGGCGGCTATTCCTTTGACATTTTCTGCCTCAAAATAGTAGGTGTAGTGTCTACTACCAATGGGAAATGTAATTGGAAAGCTATAAGTAACCCCTCTTTTATAGTCATTACCCTCTTGAATATACATCCATTGTCCACCATAATATAGCGGTGCACCACCCAGGAAGATATGCACTCTGGGATAGCTATATGCCGGGGGATTACCTTCAGGGTCTATATAAAGCACCTTATAGGTAAAGGTAGTTCTCTGGAATGTGCCTGTCCCCGGGTCGAGCCCGTCATTTATGTAACCTTGTGTTCCGGCCCAAATTAATATTGGTGAGCTGATTATTGATGGTCCATACTTAAGTAAAGTAGCAGAACCTGTGGCTTGATTGTGCAAGGAATCATACGCCTCAAAATAATATGAGTATGTCCCGGTATCTGCTAATAGGCTTGAATAAGTAAATAATTTCCCATCCTTATAATTGACATCATTGGTATCCACCGCATTTAAGATAAATGGGCTGTGCTCGATTTCCATACCTCCTTTCAAAATATGGACCACTGGATAGTTTGAAAGTGGTGCATCACCATCCATATCTGTATAATTAACCCGCCAGGTAAAGGTTGTTTGCAAATCACCTAATTCAGGTTCAAGCCCGTTATTGACATAACCTGGCTCACAAGTCCAATTCAGGGTAGGGATACTTCTCACCACAGGGGATGGAGATATGTTTGTTGGATTACCCATAGCCTTAATCCGAAGATAATCATAGGCCTCAAATTGATAGGTGAATGTTCCAGCCTGGTCAAAAACCTTAATTAGTCTATATCCTTTACCATCGGTATAAAGGACATCATTTGAGTCTATTGCCTCCATTTTATAAGGGCTGCCAGGGATATCTTTGCCATCTTTAAATATATGCACCACCGGATAACGATTATCCGGCGGGTCGTTATCTATATCTTTATAGGATACCTTGTAGGTAAAGGCAGTCAGATTTACAGTTCCTACCTCCGGCTCTAATCCATCAGAATTATATCCTTCCCCTCCTGTCCATTCCAATAGAGGGGCATGACTGATTATAGGACCGGATTTCAAAACGGTAGAGTATGGCAAGTCTTTTTTATCCCTTGCCTCAAATTTATACTGGTAAATGCCGGTTGTTTCAAAGGTAGAAGTTGCTCCATAAACGGCACCTGAGGTAAATGACCCATAAAGGTAATCCATCGTCTTTGTCCCAATGAACACATTACTTTTATAGACATAAATTATCGGGTATCCTTGCTTAGGTGGGTCGGCATTTATATCAGAATACTTGATACGATAATTAAATATTGTCCCAGGATTACCTATCTCGGGGTCAAGACCATCCATAACATATTCTTGACCACCAACCCAGAACAATCTTGGTGGATAGTTTGGACCGGTAACTAAGGGACCTGGAGAAATAGTTGTTGGGGCACCTATGGCAAAGACACCCAATGTATTTTTAGCCTCAAAATAATAAGAATAATAATCGCTGGCAAAAACAAGCGGTAATTTAGTTACATAAACCATTCCAGTCACATAATCATTTCCACTTTCTCGATAGAGTTTTCTTTGATAGACAACCTCTCCTCCCTTCAAGACATACAATTTTGGAGAATATGAATCGGGAGGGGTATTATCCGCATCACTATATTGGACTTTATAAGTAAATATAGTCGTCCTAATGCCTGTATTTGGTTCGATTCCATCAGTTCTATATCCTTCTTGCTCTACCCAATTCAACACTGGTGCCATGGCCACGATAGGTCCTGTTTTAGTCTGGATTGGCTCACCCTCGGCAAGAAAATCATTTATATCCTTTGCCTCGAATCGGTAATAGTATTTCCCGGCTGTATTTAATGGAATGGAGAGGATATAAATCTTTCCATCTGTCCAATCAATATCTTGAGGATTCCCCTCTTCCATAGGAAATGGGCTGTTTTGTATGGGGTTAGTTCCCAGGTAGATATATACCCTTGGATACCCTTGTGCCGGTGGGATATTTTGAAAATGGGTAAAATTTATTCGATAGGTAAAGGTAGCTCCCACATTACTTGTTCCCGGTTCAATGCCGTCTGATTTATAACCTGCCTCGTTGGTCCAGGTTAAAACAGGTATCCTCCCAACCGAGGGGCCAGGAGATGGCCTGGTAGGTGTTCCTTTAGCTGTAACACCAAGGGTATCTTTAGCCTCAAACCAATAGGTATATGTTCCGGGCAAAGAAAAGGTTTTCAGGCATTTGTAGAGTTTGCCATCGGTATATTCTGTATCAGTACGGTCAATCTCCTGCAGCTCATAAGGGCTATCGTTTAATTCATTACCTAACCTTTGGATATGTAATTTGGGGAAACCATTAGCCGGAGGGAAATTAGTCTCATGAAAATAGGCCACTTTATAGGTGAATATCGTTTCATCACTACCGCGTTCTGGCTCCAACCCATCCTCAATATATCCCTCTTCACCGCTCCACTTGAGCATGGGAGGTGGATGCGGCGCGGTGGTTACGGTGGCAATGACAAGTAATGACACATTACCTGCCTCATCTATGGTTTTTAAGCCAAGGTAATAAAGCGTGGTCGGGTTTAATCCGGTAATGGTAAGTTGTTGTGGACTACCGGCTACCCCGGTTGGCGGTTCATGACCAACCTGTCTGGCGGTGGCCCAGGTATCCTCATTTATTACCCCGGTGGAGTAGCGGATATCATATATCGTTGGCGTGCCTAAGTGGTTATCATCACCCGCCGACAACCAGAACAAGGTAGTTGAAACAGCGGTAGTGTTTGTTGCGAGCAAGGTCGTTGTCCCGGGTGGGGTAATATCACGCGATAATTCCATATATGGTGACGGATTGCCATTAGTCGGATAGATGGTTTGTGTGTCCGTGCCTTCAAGCCCGCCTTCGGCAAATAAATAAAGATTGTC
Organism: bacterium; assembly: GCA_030018635.1. GTDB lineage: Bacteria > UBA9089 > CG2-30-40-21 > CG2-30-40-21 > SBAY01 > SBAY01. Next base: position 3,279 of record JASEHU010000002.1, on the reverse strand, counting down.
TTTATCCGCGGTATAATCATCAAAAAATGATTGTCCATCAACGCATCTAAGATTAACCAGATTATATAGCCATTGTCCATTGGCAACTAAAACCGACGCCAGGGCAGAACTACCTGATTCACCTATCCTATCCACATCACCTAATTGAATATAAACAATGGCGCCGTCTGCATATTCAAGCCGACCTTGTTTATACACCTCTCCTTGAACTAACCAGTTTTCAGGCTTAGGAATAATAGATGCCCCTGTCTTGACTACATAATGAAAACCATTATTATTATCAACCACACCACCACTAACCACATCATAGTAATATAAAGTATTGGCGGATAATCCGGTAATGCTGATGTGATGTGTATCGTCTGAATAACCTATACCCCGGTCGTCAAAGTCGGACAGGTTTAAGGAATTAGGATTGGTGCCGTAATTGACCGTGCCGATTTCCTGTTTATTGGATGTCCAGGAGATAGTGAACTGGGCATCGGTGATATTCGTCTCACGATAAGGGATACCGCTAACTATGGGGCCTTGTTGGATAAGGGTAGCAGTGCCTGCGGCATCGGTAGCAAAAAATCGGTAAGAATATGTGCCTGGAGTAGGCAGGAATTGCGAGAATTTATAGACTATACCCGTAGCAGAAGTCCCCTGGACATACGACATAGAATATGTCCCAATGAATAGCCCATCTTTATAAATAATTACCTTTGGCTCACCTGTAAGTGGCGCATCACCATCCGCATCAATGTATTTCACTTGAAAGGTGAATATTCTATCGATATTACCGTTGTCGGGAAAGACCCCATCTTTGAGATACTCCCCTTCACCTACCCAGTCAAGAATTGGGTTATGTTTCACCTCAGGTGTAGTTGAGCCTTCAACAATTTTGGATAACTCCGACATATTCCAGACCTCATCAATTACCTTTAGCCCAAAATAGTAGGTAGTGCCCGGGCTGAGTCCTGTAACCATAAATTCCTGAAAAGTACCGCTATTCGCCGGGGTTGGTTCTGATTTCACCTCCTCGGTTAGGCCCCAGGATGACTCGGTAATAGTAAAAGTTGCGTATCTAAGGTCATAAATTGCCGCCTGCCCAATATTTTTATCATCCCCGGTGGCTTGCCACCTTAAGGTAATAGAACCAATCCCTGCCTTTATTACTTGTAAGGTAGTGATTGACGCAGGGGCAACCACATCCCGGCAAAGCTCTATGGGTAATGCCGGTGAATCATCTTTGGTAGCAATTATTTTACTGCCAATCCCTTCATCAACGCCATTGACAAATAAATAGAGTTCATCCGCTGTAGAGGAATAGTTAAATTGTGAGGATAGATTGAAGGTTCTAACATTAACTAAATCCGCCATCCAGTAACCATTCTCCTGGACTAAGGCTGAGACAGGGGCTGAGGTATTCGGACTACCCTGTCCATCATTATCTTTTAATGTAAGATAGACAAGGGCATCCTTAGCCGTTGCCTGTCCACCTTGTTTAATTACCATTCCATAAACCATATCGATGCCTGAGTTAATAAATGACTTACCCGTCCAAACACTGTAATGACTGCCGTAGTTATTATCCACTACCCCACCTGAAACAACATCGAAGTAATAGAGTGTTTCCGGGATTAACCCCTTCACCGTTACATAATGTGTTTTACCGTTAAATTCTGTCCCACGGTCATCATAGCCGGTCATGTTTAGTGAAAGTGGATTGACACCGTATTTTATTGAACCTGTGGCTGGCTGTGAAGTAATCCATGAAACCGTCCATTGGGCATCTGTTTGATTGGTTATCCGCACACCTGTCCCCATATCCATAACTATTGGTCCTCTGGTTAAGGATGTAGGTTCACCTTCTGCCCCCTGGGCATAAAATTGATAACCATACTCCCCATTTTCCTGAAAAACTTTTGAGTAGGTATAAATTGCCCCGGTAGAAAAAGAGCCTTTGACATACATCGTAGAATAAGTTCCCAGGGGAATGGTCCCTTTATAAAGGATTATTTTTGGTTCTCCTCTGGCTGGTGGGAGATTATTCGGATGGGTATATTTAACCATATAGACAAAGTTAGTGCCGATTGTGCCGAGGTCTAATCTTAAACCATCATCGACAAAATTATTTTCTCCTGTCCAATCTAACATTGAATTAGGTGGCGGTGGGGTTTTTGCCGCAACAACATTGGATAAATCAGACCAATTATTCGCTTCATCCCGAGTTTTCATGGCTAAATAGTAAAATGTATTGGGGGAGAGACCGGGGACTTTAAATTCCTGTTGAGTTCCAGCAGTTCCAGGTAATATTTCTCCTTGAACCTGCGTGGCATTCCCAAAATTACCTTCATTTATTGGTGAGAGTGACCAGCGGATATCGTATAAAAATGCCTGTCCCTGGTTTCCATCATCTCCTGGTGCTATCCATTTCAAGGTAATCGAATTAGAGGTGACCTGTTTGATTTCAAGGGTATTAATAGTTGAGGGTTTGATATGGTCGGTGGAGAGGATTATATCCGGGGCGGGTGAGTCCTGGTTAGTGGCAACAATTAAGGTAGCCGTCCCATCCTTTGCCCCCTGGGCAAATAAAACAAGTCTATCTCCACCATCAATAGAATAGTTAAAAAATCCGTTCAGGTTTTGAGTTCTTATGTTAATCAGATTTTCCGACCAATAGCCATTACTATCCACCAGAACAGACCAAACCGCAGATTCCCCGGGACTACCTTTTGAATCCGCATCGCTAAGTTTAAAATAAACAATTGTTCCTGTAGCATAAGTTTGGGCATCGGATTTAAATACCTTTCCAAAGGCATAATCAAGCCCGGAGGGTTTAATATTTGTCCCTGTTCGGCACTGGTAATAAACACCATTATTGTTATCAACGGTAGTTCCTGAGACTAACTCAAAATAATATAAGGTTTCAGGGCCTAATCCGGTAATATTGACATAATGGGTGTCATCAACCGTATTTTGACCACGCGTATCATAAGCGGTTTGGCCTAAGGCAGGGGTTTGTCCATAATTTACCCAACAGGTTTCTACAACATCTGTTATCCAGGACAAAGTAATCTGACTATCCGTAACATTTGTCGTTCGTATCTCCTTAGGAATACTTGCTTCACTCAGGCTAATTATTCCAAAGGCTACAGGAATTATAAAAATGCCAGCCATGAGCTTTTTCTTCATAAGTCCTTCCTCCTTCTAACTTCCTCCTTCCTCCTTCCTCCTTCTAACTTCTAACTTCTAACTTCTAACTTCTAACTTCTAACTTCTAACTTCTAACTTCTA
>JASEHU010000029.1 GCA_030018635.1 bacterium | reverse complement strand
CTCCTGAATTCTGACTACTGGAGCACCCACAATATCAAATGTTATGAACCAATAGTTTGTTGTCCGAATCACGGATTTTAGAAACCAGGTTTTCAAGGGGGATAAATTCCTTCTTTTTTGTCCTCCGCTCACAAATTTCAACTAAACCTTCTGCTTTTGTTTTAGCCCCAATGATTATTTGAATTGGGATACCGATTAAATCCGCATCTGTAAATTTCCTGCCTGGTCGTTCATCCCTATCATCCAACAAGACCTCTATCTTTTCCTTAAGCAGTAATTCGTATATTTCTTCTGCTAAAATTCTTTGTTCGGAATCAGCAACATTAATTGGTAGTATCAGCACCTCATAAGGGGCAATGTTTGTTTGCCAGATAATTCCTCGCTCATCGTGATTCTGTTCGATATAAGTTGGAATTATTCTGCTGACACCAATTCCATAGCAACCCATGATAATGGGTATTTCCTGCCCTTTTTCATCTAAGAAGGTAGCACTCATTGCCGTAGAATATTTAGTTCCTAACTTAAATGTATGTCCTAATTCGATTCCGGGGCTTATCGTTAGATAACCTTCCGAACATTGAGGACAGGGGTCGTGGTCCTGGGCGACCTTGATATCCGCAAATCGAGCAACCTTAAAATCCCGCTCAAAATTGGCATTCAGGTAATGGGTATCTTTCTTATTTCCCCCGACGATGAAATTTACCTTTGTTTGAATGGAGGTATCGGCAATTAAATGTAGCCCTTCTATTCCAATTGGCCCTGCAAATCCAACCGGTGCCCTGGTTACTTGCTCAATTGTCTCCGGGTTGGCTAAAATCAATTCTTGGGCGTCAATAACCTTCCTCAACTTACCTTCGTTGACCTCCTCATCCCCAGCGATAAGCACCCCTACAATCTTATCGTCTGCCTTATAAATCAATGTTTTGACTAATTTTGAAGGGCTGACCTTCAGAAAATTGCTTACCTCTTCAACCGTTTTCATCCCCGGCGTATCCACTAAGGTTAGTTCTTCTAATTTCTGCATTGTGCATTCTGCATTGTGCATTATTCCGCATTCTGCCTTCTGGAGATTAGCGGCATAATTACATTTATCGCAAGTAACCATTTTATCTTCCCCAGCGGGTGCAGAAGCCATAAATTCATGGGAAAAGGCACCACCAATAAGCCCTGCCTCTGCCTCAACTATCTTGAATTTCAGTCCACAACGCGTAAATATTCTGGCATAGGCATCATAGAACTTCTGATATGACTCCTCTGCATTTTTATCATCCGGATGAAAGGAATAGGCATCTTTCATTAAAAATTCACGACCGCGTATCATCCCAAATCGTGGTCTGGGTTCATCACGAAATTTAGTTTGAATTTGATAAAGAAGAAGTGGTAGTTGCCTGTATGATTTTACCTCTCTTCTAACCAGATCCGTAATTATCTCCTCATGCGTAGGGCCAAGTCCAAACGGGGTTTTTTTACGGTCTAATAATTTGAACATATCCTCCCCATACGCTTCCCATCTACCGGTTTCCTGCCATAAAGAAGCAGGATGTAATGCAGGAAGAAGTACCTCCTGACAACCAATATTATCCATTTCCTCACGAACAATATTAATTATCTTATTTAACACACGAAGTCCTAAAGGTAAATAAGAATAGATACCTGCCGCTAACTTTCTCACCAATCCAGCTCTCAACATCAATTTATGACTGATGATTTCCGCATCTTGCGGCTCCTGAAATAGTGTGTAAAGAAATAATTTTGACATCCGCATCGAAATTTCCCTCCATGATTTTGTAAGCGTTCAACTATCAGTTATCAGCTGAACGATTGCATTTTGTTCTTGTATTTTACCATTTAATTTATTAATAGTCAACAAATTTTTATTGACCTAAATTTAATTTTGTGATAGAATGTAAATGTGTAAAAAAAGAGGGCGTGATGTATTGATTATATTTATCACCCTATAAATTTTTTTGATTTGATATATTTGAATAACTGTGGTATAAATTTATAGAAATAGGTTGAAGGCAGGAAGGCTGAAGATAGGAAAGTTGAAGGTAAGAAGGAACTTCAGGAAATGGTAAGAGGAGTTGTCTTTATAATTCCTTCAGCCTAATAGCCGTCAGTCTTCAGCCTAAACACCTACGAATAGCAAAAATTAAGGAGGTTAAAGTATTATGGCAGGTTTTGAATTAAAGGGGAAATTTTATGAAACGGATGAAGAAGGGTATCTGCAAAATTTAGATGATTGGAATGAAGATGTAGCGTTAGCGATTGCCAAAACAGAAGACATTGAGATGGACGAACGACGGTGGGAGGTAGTAAATTTCTTAAAGAGTTATTATAAAGAGTATCAGATTGCACCGATGATTAAGATTCTGATAAAAGAAATGGCAAAGATGTTTGGCCCTGAAAAAGGCAATAACAAATACCTTTATGAACTTTTCCCGGCTGGTCCGGCAAAGCAAGCCTGTAAAATTGCAGGCCTGCCTAAACCCACGGGTTGTGTATAAAGAAAAAAGAATAGGACTTATAAGTCTTATAGGTCCTATAAGTCCTATAAAATGACATTAAATGATATCTTAGCAAAAAATAGGGAATCTATCATCAATAGATGGTTTGATTTGATAGTGGATAGTTATCCACAAAATACGGCAGATTTTATAAAAAGTGAGAAAAACCGATTTGCTAATCCGGTAGGATGGACAATCAAAAAAGGTATCGAAGATATTTTTGAGGGGATTATTCAAAATAAGAGCGATGCTCAGTTTTTCCCCATCTTAGACGATATTATCAAGATTAGAGCCGTGCAGGAATTTACTCCTTCCGAGGCAATATCTTTCATTTTTCTTTTAAAACAAGCGATGTGTGAAAAAATTGCTATCGAAAATACTGAATTATTCGCCATTGAATCTAAAATAGACACATTAGCAAGTATTTCTTTGGATATATTTATGGAGTGTCGAGAAAAAATAAAGCAACTGAAGACAAATGAGGGCAAGAAGTAATGATGAAAATCTTATTCCCAGGGTTAATGGTGATAATATTAGTAGGGCTTGTCTTTATGGGTGTGCAGGAGGCAAATCTGCATTTGCTTTTTGGAATCACCATACCTTATGTGGCTATTTCCATTTTTATTATTGGAGTAGTTACTCGTGTAGTGAAATGGAGTCTCTCTCCTGTTCCTTTCCGTATACCGACTACCTGTGGTCAGCAAAAATCACTTTCATGGCTCAAGTGTGACTGCCTTGAAAATCCATCTACAACCGCTGGAGTCATCGGTAGAATGGCATTGGAAATCCTAACCTTTCGTTCACTTTTCCGCAATACACAAACCGAATTAAAACAAGGTCCCTACCTTGTCTATCAAGAAGAAAAATTGCTCTGGCTGGCAGCGTTAGCCTTTCATTGGTCTTTTCTTGTTGTGGTCATTAGACACTTCCGCTTGTTTATTGAGCCAATTCCTGGTTGTCTAAGTTTGCTTTGTAGCCTTGATGGATTTATGGAGATAGGCTCACCAGTGGTATTTTTATCCGGGGTAGCACTGCTTGGTGCGGTAAGTTTTCTTCTACTCCGTAGAATATTAAGCCGAAAGGTATATTATATTTCGTTACCGGCTGATTACTTCCCTCTTTTTTTAATCATCGGCATTGCTATCTCCGGTATCCTTATGCGGTATTTTACCAAGGTAGATGTGGTCAATATAAAGGCATATACTTTGGGATTATTGAGTCTTCAGCCTGTAATTCCAACAGATGTCAGCGTTATTTTTTATATCCACCTGTTTTTGGTTTGCGTTTTGTTAGTCTATATTCCATTTAGCAAATTGATGCATCTGGGAGGGATTTTCCTGAGTCCAACCAGAAATATGGCCAATAATAATCGTCTGAAAAGACATATTAATCCCTGGAATTATCCGGTAAAGGTGCATACCTATGAGGAGTATGAGGATGAGTTCAGAGAGAAAATGAAAAAGGTTGGAATACCGGTTGAGAAGGGATAAATAGAATTTTCGATTTTGGATTTTGGATTTGAAGAAATCGAAAATCTACAAGGAGTAATTATGGCTAAAGAGCCTAAACCACAAGAAATAATATCTCAAATAAATTATAAGCCGCCACAAAAGGCGTGGATGGATATCCCGGTTGAAATCAAGGAAGGGATGTTTTGTTATGGGGCAAAGGAGAAAAGCCTTCAAACATTAGATTTCCCAAATGCCAGGGCGTGGTCTGTGCTTGATGAGGATTGGAAACTTCCAGAGAAATGGGACAAAATAGTTTTAGAAGGGATGGCGGAGCGACTGAAAAAATATCGTTCTTTTAAGATTTTCATGGATATTTGTGTGCGGTGTGGGGCCTGTGCGGATAAGTGCCATTTTTTCCTTGGTTCAGGCGACCCGAAAAATATGCCTGTCTTGCGTGCCGAACTACTTCGCTCAATCTATAGAAAGAATTTTACAGCCGCAGGAAAGATATTAGGGAAATTGGGCGGTGGAAGAAAACTGACGATAGATGTACTCAAGGAGTGGTGGTATTATTTTTATCAATGCTCGGAGTGTCGCCGATGCTCTGTTTTTTGTCCCTACGGCATCGATACCGCCGAGATTACTATGATTGCTCGCGAACTTCTTAATCTTTTAGGCTTAAATATAGAATGGATTGCCGGACCAGCCGCCAATTGTTATATGAAAGGCAATCACTTAGGTCTTGAGCCGCATACGATTAAAAATTCCATCGATTTCTTAGTTGATGAAATAGAAGAAAAAACAGGTGTCAGGGTATCGCCAACATTCAATAGAAAGGGAGCGGAAATACTTTTTGTTACACCCTCGGGTGACCTGTTTGCCGACCCGGGCACTTACACCTGTATGGGTTATTTGATGCTTTTTCATGAACTTGGACTTGATTATACCTGGAGCACTTATGCCTCTGAAGGCGGAAATTTTGGGTTTTTTACCTCTATGGAACTGGCAAAAAGGCTTAATACCAAGCTCTACTCTGAGGCTAAAAGATTAGGTGTGAAATGGATTCTTGGTGGTGAATGCGGCCATATGTGGCGGGTGATAAACCAATATATGGATACCTTCAATGGTCCCGCAGACTTCCTGGAAGTACCTACATCACCAATCACCGGCACAGAATTTACGAATGCCAAATCGACAAAAATGACTCATATCTCAGAATTTACCGCAGATTTAATCAAACATAAAAAACTTAATCTTGACCCGAAACGAAATGACCATTTAAAGGTTACTTTCCATGATTCGTGCAATGTCGCCCGCGGGATGGGGATGTTTGAAGAACCGCGGTATGTTATAAAAAGTGTTTGTAATAATTTCTACGAAATGCCTGAGAATACCATTCGTGAGAAGACATTTTGTTGTGGAAGCGGTTCTGGCTTAAATGCCTCAGAAAATATGGAACTGCGACTTAGAGGAGGATTGCCCAGGGCAAATGCAGTAAAACATGTTCAAGAACAATATGGAGTGAATATGCTGGCTTGTATTTGTGCTATCGACCGCGCCGCTTTGCCACCTTTGATGAATTACTGGGTGCCGGGTGTGGATGTTACGGGTGTAACCGAGTTGGTAGCCAATGCCCTGGTGATGAAAGGGGAAAAGGAAAGAACCACTAATTTGCGTGGTGAAGATTTGTCATGGATAGAAGATGAAGAGAGTAAGTCCACGGATGAGACACAGATAAGGGTGTAATTTTTAGTATGAAGGTGAAAAACCGTGAAGACAAAGGAATTTGATAGAACTCGTTTCTTAGATTACTATAAACGGGCTGATGAATTTTTTGAAGCAATGAGTGACGAAATAGTATTTGAAAGGTATAATGCGTCAGCTCTTCTTGGTATTCATGCTTCAATTGCACTTACAGACTCGTTGACAATCTATGAAAACAGGAAACGAGCTGCTGATGAACAACACACAGATGCAGTGAAACTCCTCAAGGGTATCTGTAATACAAAGGGTATTAGCGAAGATGGTCCCAATCGATTAGGGAAAATTTTGTCCAAAAAGAATCTTGTGGCTTATGGAAGTCGTTTTAGAGTAATGGATACGAATGAATCACAGAGTATCCGTTTAAATGTAGAACGCTTTTTTACATGGGCATATAAAAACTTTGAATACTTGAACAGGAATTTCACCCAGGGAGGGTAAAATGAGAGGTAAAGACTCTAAAGTCATAAATGAGCGGGACAATATGTCCGTGCGTAAGGAGAGGTGCTATGAACCTGCTGCAAGGTGCTTAATTCGTGCCCTCATAGTTCCTAATATTTACTTCGAGCGAATTTGGCCCATGTCGGAAGGTTCACGAATTGACATAGTTACTGTAGACCGTGCTGGAACTGGGGATATTCATGTAGTAGAAGTATGCAGAACACTGAGTGAAGCACTTACCAAAGGGGTAGGAGCCATAGGTAAAGTTCCTGCTCATTATTATTGGGTAGCATTTCAAGGAGAAGGACTTCTTCCGCATGATGAAGATGCAGAACTCAAATTACTCTCTGAAGAACCACTTCTTCCTGAGTCAGGGATGGGACGAATTGGAGTGATTGAGGTGATTCGAATGCCAGGGAATGATCTGGGAGCAAACATTAAAGTTAAAGCTGAACGTTTTCGAGTAGAAGATATATCTATGTTGATTGAAAAATTTGTGGATGATGAGAAAGCAGACATTGAATTTAGGGAATAAAATTATCACTACAATCTCAATCTGCTGTAGATATGCTCGGACATAGACTCGTGCATGTTAAAAAAACAGATTTAAAATAGAGATTGGAGGAAAAATTAAAGATGTATGATAAAAGTAAAATAATTCCTGGATTAATTATCTTTGTCGGTTTAGTTACCCTTCCCTTTTTATATAACTTAGTAACGGCAGATTTTAAACCAGAAGCCAGTCTCGACACACCGGTTATCAATAAAATGTCTAAAAAACAGTGTGTCAGGTCAAAAGATATTATGAAAACTGAACACATGAAGGTGCTTCACGAGTGGCGAGATTCGGTAGTTCGCCATGGTGAGCGGGAATACGGCATGATTGATGAGGTTAAATATGAAAAAAGCCTTCAAAAAACTTGTATGAAGTGCCATTCTAATAAAAAGGATTTTTGTGATAGGTGTCATACTTATGTCGATGTAAAACCGTATTGCTGGAATTGTCATATTGCGCCGGAGGGTAAGTAGATGGGATTAGTTAATGTAAAAATTGTACTGAAAAATCCAAGAAAAACTGAGCTTGTACCTGTTGAGGTAATTGCTCTTGTGGATTCAGGTGCTGTACATTTGTGTATTCCTGAACATATCAGGATTCAGTTGGAACTGGAGGAGATTGACAAAAAGGAAGTTACCCTGGCAGATGGGAGCCGAAAATTAGTTTCCTATGTAGGCCCTATTGAAATTCGGTTCAAAAATCGTATTGGCTTTGCCGGGGCTCTGGTCATGGGAGATCAGACTTTGTTGGGTGCAATTTTAATGGAAGATATGGATTTGGTCATCATTCCCAAAACCAAAACTCTGGATGTGAATCCAGGTAGTCCGAATATTGCTACATCAATAGCCAAGTAACTACATGACAAAATGATTGGCATGATAAATACAAAATACATTGTAATCGTTCAGATGCCAGTTTTCTGACGGCTGAACGCTTACAATGAATTTACAGTGACTATACTGGAGGGAGAATAGATATTATGGATAGGAGGACATTTCTTAAAATAGGTGCGGGAGTAGTTGCCACAACGGCGATGGGGCCATTACCTCAATTGGTCTCTTGCCTGCATGCAAAAGACACTAAAGCCTCTGCAAAAAATAAGTGGGGAATGGTAATCGATGTTGCTAAATGTGTCGAAGGCTGTAGTGTGTGTATGGATGCCTGCCGTAAAGAAAATAATGTATCGGCAAGTAATTACTGGATTAGATTAGCCACGATAAAACCAAAAGTCCCAAATGCCAAACCTCAACCTATCCCTTTATTATGCAATCATTGTGATGACCCGTTTTGTGTTAAGGTATGTCTGGTAAAGGCATCTTTTAAACGAAAAGATGGGATTGTGTTGATTGATGAACACCGATGTATTGGCTGTCGATATTGTATGATTGTCTGTCCGTATAAATCGCGGTCTTTTGTGTTTAAACATTATGAGGAAACTACTAATCCTGATTCCCCAAAAAGACAACATGGGGTTGTGGAAAAATGCGATTTTTGTGTCAGCCGAATAGATAAAGGGCTTATGCCGGCTTGCGTTGAGGCATGTCCAAACAAGGCGATGGCCTTTGGTAATTTGAATGACCCCAATAGTGAGGTAGCTAAATTGATCGCCACGGGTAAAGCCCAACGGATTCGTCCGGATTTAGGCTCAAAACCAAAGGTGTATTATTTAGGATTATAAGAATATAGGTCTTATAGGACATATAAGACCTATATTCTTTTAAAAAAAAGGTAACTAAAGATGAAAACATATTTTACCAAAATAGAAGGAAAATCAAGTGGATTTTATATTTTATTAGGCATCCTGGGGGTTTTAGCTGCTGCTGGGTTATATTCTGCCTATCTTATGTTTGCAAAAGGACATTACCTCACCGGTATGAATAACCATGTTCCCTGGGGACTACCAATTATTATCACCATTTATTTGATTGGGCTAAGTGCCGGGTCATTGGTTTTGTCATCCTTATCCTCAGTATTTGGTAAAACCGAATATAAGGGATTTTCCAGAATAGCGGTTTATTTAGCCGCCTTGTTACTGGTGGGTGCACTCCTGTCACTTGGGCTTGACCTCGGTCGTCCAGAAAGGATTATGCTGGCATTTTTCTACCTCAACCCACAATCTATATTCTCCTGGAATGGGTTCCTGTATTCAAGTTATATCTTGATTTGTATCGTCTATCTTTGGGCAATGTTTAAAGAAAAGGAGAAATTGGTTAAGATAATTGGGACTTTAGCGGTTGTCTGGGCAGTTGGCGTGCATAGTGGCACTGGAGGGATTTTTGGCTTTACCAGTGGCAGAGAGTTATATCACTCACCTTTGACACCACCAAGTTTTGTTGCCGCCGCCCTGTCATCAGGCACAGGATTGACTATCATTTTGCTGGTGCTTACCTTTAAAGCCACCAGACGCTTTTTAGACCCACAATTAATTGTCGGTTTAAGTCGATTACTGGTTTCGTTTATCCTTGTTGTTTTGTATTTTCTTGCGGTTGAAAATCTAACTCGGATTTATTCACCGGCAAGCTCTGAGGCAACACATTTCCTTTTATTTAGTGGGAATGTTTATTGTCTGATATTCTGGGTGGGATTAATATTCATTGGCTCTATTGTGCCGGCTATCATACTTTTTATTAAAAAATCCGTTAGTTGGATTGTGTTTTCATCGGCACTGGTAGTCTTTGGGGTGTTGTGTGAGCGGTTTATTATTGTTATTCCAGGCCAGGTGCTTCCTTCAGAACTATTCCCGGGTTATGAGGTAAGCAGTCCATTTATGGATGGGGCAATGGGAAGTTATTTTATCAGTCCATTAGAGATTATTCAGGCAGTGGGGGTTTTAGCCATTGTTGGTTTGCTGTATATTTTAGGGCTAAAATTCTTTGCCTTTTTGCCAGAAAAAAAATAGGAATAGGTCCTATATGTCCTATAAGTCCTATAATTTTTTTAAAGGAGGAAAATAAAAAATGTCTGATTCAAAAACACCACTTTTAGACGAATTAGAAAAGGGTAAATGGCCAAGTTTCGTTAAGGATTTAAAGAAGTTAGCCCAGCGGAGTCCAAAGGCAAAAGACCTATTGGGCCAACTTGAGTTGTCCTATAAGGACAAGATGACCCATTGGAAACATGGAGGTATCGTTGGGGTTAAAGGCTATGGTGGAGGGGTTATAGGTAGGTTTTCTGATGCAGGAGACCAATTCCCTGGAGCCGCCCATTTCCATACAGTTCGGGTTAATCAACCCTCAGGCTGGTTTTACACATCTTCAGCGTTAAGGGAATTAATGGATATCTGGGACAAATACGGCTCGGGAATTCTTAATATGCACGGCTCTACCGGTGATTTGATATTTTTGGGGGCAGATACGGATAATTTAGAACCTCTATTTACTGATTTGTCAAATGCCGATTGGGATTTAGGTGGTTCAGGGTCTGATGTTAGAACCCCAAGTTGTTGTTTGGGACCGTCCAGATGTGAATTTGCCTGCTATGATACACTGGCACTTACTTATGATATTACGATGACCTACCAGGATCTGTTGCATCGTCCATTTTTTCCATACAAATGGAAATTCAAGATGGCAGGTTGTCCTAATGATTGTGTCGCCTCGATTGCCAGAAGTGATTTCTCGATTATCGGGATATGGCGGGATAACATCCGCATGGACCAGGAGGCAATTAAGGAATATGCCGAAGCAGGGTTGAATATTGCGGCGGATGTAGTCAATAAATGCCCGAAGAATTGCATCGAATGGGATGGGAAGGCGTTAAAGATAGATGATGAATGCTGTAGTAAATGTATGCACTGTATCAATGTTATGCCTAAGGCACTTCGGCCGGGAGAAGATAAGGGTGCGTGCATTCTTATTGGTGCTAAGGCGCCAATTGTCGAAGGTGCTCAACTTTCTTCGGTTCTCGTGCCATTTATGAAATTAGAACCACCTTATGATGAACTAAAATCCCTTATCCAAAGAATCTGGGATTTCTGGGATGAATTTGGTAAGGCAAGGGAACGAATTGGTGAATGTATCCAGCGGATAGGATTAGGCAATTTCCTGGAGAAAATAGGGCTTGAACCTGTGCCACAAATGGTTTTGCAACCTAGGGACAATCCGTATATATTCTATGAGGAGTATTTTGAAGAGGAATGATTAGATTTTCGATTTTCGATTTTCGATTTTCGATTGAGGATTGCGGATGGGAATTTTCTCCAAATCCAAAATCCAAAATTAAATTAAGGAGGTATTTTTTAACATGGCAACACCACAAAGAAGGACCGATATAGGTCCACCACATTATGAGAAATTTTTACACCCAATTATCAAGAATAACTATGGTAAATGGAAATACCACGAGGTATTAAAACCGGGGGTATTGGTTCATATTGCAGAAGGAGGGGATAAGATTTATACCGTGCGAGCAGGCTCACCCAGACTGATGAGTAGTGATTTTGTCCGATTATTATGCGACTTGGCCGAAAAATATTGTGATGGGTATTTGAGATTTACCTCAAGAAACAATGTAGAATTCCTGCTGGCCAACAAAGATAATATCGAACCGCTAATCAATGATTTATCGGCCAATGGTATTCCTGTTGGAGGAACAAAAAATACCATCTCCAATATTGTTCACACCCAGGGTTGGGTGCACTGCCATTCTGCGGCTACTGATGCCTCTGGTCTTGTTAAGTCGGTGATGGATGAATTGTGTGATTACTTTACCGGTAAGATTGAATTGCCGCATAAATTAAGGATTGCGGTTGCTTGCTGTCTGAATATGTGCGGGGCAGTGCATTGCTCCGACATTGCTATTCTGGGAGTCCATCGCAGACCACCAAAGATTAATTATGAGCGGTTATCAAATCTTTGCGAAATCCCATCGATTATAGCCTCTTGCCCCTTAGCGGCTATCAGACCAACTATAATTGACGGCAAAAAATCTGTTGAAGTAGATGAGGATAATTGTATGTACTGCGGTAATTGCTATACGGTCTGCCCGGCGATGCCGATTGCTAATCCATTAAATGATGGCGTCTCTATCTGGGTAGGAGGCAAGGTATCAAATGCAAGAACTGCACCGATGTTCACTAAATTAGCCATACCCTTCTTACCCAATAATCCACCCAGATGGCCTGAGGCTGTAGCGGCAGTTAAAAATATCGTTGAGGTATATGCCAAAGGCGCTAAAAAATATGAACGGGTAGGGGAATGGATAAACAGGATTGGCTGGCCAAAATTCTTTGACCTGACCGGGATTGAATTCACCAAATATCATATCGATGACTTCAAATATGCCGGCAAGACTTATCGAACCACAACACAGATGGTGTAAAAATTTTGGATTTTGGAATGGGGATTTTGGATTTATCCATTCCTAAAATGAGTTTGGTATTAGACAGTTTCTAGATAACATGACCTGCACGGGTGTGCAAAGAGACAGGAGAGGAATTTTTTGCTCCTGAAACAGTGGATCACATTCAGAATCTGCTCAGAGGGAAAAAGGAGCCTGTGCGTGTAATTGAAACGCCAGTGTATGAATATGCGTAAGTGATGCCTAATATATTAAGCGAGGGGAAATCCGTGAACATAATACCTGTTTTCTTTTAATTGGTATTGTGTCCACAGATAAAATCGAAAGATAAAGATAATAAAGAAAAAAATAGAATCAGTTCAGTTAAATTTTTAGTGTGGGGGTGAAAAAACTATGAGTACGAAGAAGATAATTGAGTTTACTGAAGAGGTTCCTTTTGAAGAGATAATGAAGTATCCTGGGGAATATTTTGCTATCGTTGATCATAAAATTGTAGCCCATGGAAAGGAGCCAGGAGAGGTTCAGCGCGAGGCAGAAAGAATTTCTCCACATCCACTAATAGGAAAAGCTCCTATTCATGAAGTTGTAGCTTATTAAGTCTCAGAAGGAGATAAGATTATGCCCATAAAGAAAGGAGGGAGTGGATTGGGGTCAGACCTTGATTATGGAATTCACTTATTGAATAAGGTAGTTTGGTAAGCCAGAGAAAGCTAAAAGAAAGAGACGGCGAAGTGAATCTTTTGCCTAACCAATCAATGAAGCGGATTCGCTTCGCTCACCGCTTATTTTATCGTTAACCAATAATATCGGAGATAAAAGATATGGATAAAGAATTAATTAATATAAAAATAGATAAAAGATTCTTTTCAGTGGTGTCATTATCAAAGCAATCAGATGACAAAGATTATTGGTTTGCTAAGGATCCTATTGAAAGAATGCGACATATCGAAGTATTAAGAAGGATTAATTATGGACATGGTACTACCGCCAGACTTCAAAG
>JASEHU010000299.1 GCA_030018635.1 bacterium | reverse complement strand
TTAATGAAAGATGCTATTTTACTGGGTTTCTACAAAATTTGCAAAAGTTCAGTTACAATATTTTTTCGCAAACCGATTTTCATTAAGCATAACTGATATATTGACTAATTTTCAAGAGAAAGGAGTGAAAAACTATGGATTTTAAATCTTATTTAGAAAATATTTTAAAGGATGAAGAATTTACTAAATGGGAAAAACTTTATATCCCATTAAATGCCGAAGATGTTATTGAAGAACTTCCTACTATGCCTATAGTGGAGGAAATGATTTTAGAAAAGGCATCGGTAGAAGATAAACACTCCCTTCAAGAACGATTCAAAAGAAATAAATACGAATTTAAGACGCAAGATATGCTGACAGAATTCATTGAGATGAAATCAAGACGAATGATTTTAGTTGGCGAATCAGGCGCTGGTAAGACAACTTTACTTAGATGGATTACTTTGCTTTACACCCAACAGGCAGTTAAAGAACTTATCTCTGCTGGCGATATCCTTAAAAATCGAATCCCTGTGTTTATAGACTTAAGCCTCTATAATAAAAAGATAGAAATAGAGGGATTCTTATCCGACACCTTAAAATCACGAGGGTTAGAATGTAGTTGGGAGGAATTAATCACTGCCTTTGAAGGGGGTAAATTCATATTTTTATTTGATGGATTAGACCTGTTAGGGAGTAAAGTTAAAGATTTTGACCCGGCTATTTCTATACAAAAATTTATTAATAAATATACAAAAAATATTTATCTTTTGAGTTGTCGTAAAGGAATCCGTTATACCAGTTTCCCATCTAATTATAAGACAATAGAACTATTAGAATTAACTGATGAAAAGATCGAGGAATATTTAGCTCACTATATTAAAGACCCCGACAAAAAAAATGGAATATTAAATCAACTACAACAACTATCTCAATTTAAAGAGGTATGCCGCACCCCGTTAATTTTACTTTTAATTATCGCCATATTTTCTCGCTATAAAGAAATTCCTTCTAATAAAACACAGGTTTATTCTCGTTATATCAATTGTCTGTGTGATTTATTTGAGAAAATAGGTAGAATAACTAATGTAGAAAAAGAGTTAATAAATAATATCTTATGTGAATTGGGATTTATTCTTCAAATGAATGATGAAACCGTAGCCAAAAAAGAAATTGTTCTGGATATGATTGCCCGTTTTATTATTAAATACAAATATGAAAAAATGGCTAAGGATGAAATTCTGAAACTATGTAGTCAATTAGGCTTTTTAAAAATACAGAATGAAGATGTAAAATTTTTTTATCAATCATTTAGGGAATATTTTGCCTCAGCCAAGCTAAAAGAATTATTTTTGAAAGAAGTCGATATTTCGGCTACCTTTACTCATCCTAAGTGGACGGATGTATTGATTTTCTTAACCTCAAACCTTGCTTCGCCAGATGCAAACAGATTAATTCAAACTATCCTCAAGGCAGATTACGAATATCGTAATCCACTATTTGTTGCGGCTAAATGTATGATTGGAAGTTCTGTCGGAGAAGAAATAAAACAAGAGATTATCAAACAACTTTTAAATAAGATTTCGGATAAATATTGGTATAATCAACGAGAGGCTATTTATGGTTTAACGATGATATTAGGTGAAAAGGTAGAATCTCAGGCAATAGAATCTCTAATTCAAAAGTTAAAGGATGAGGAATGGATTCGGAGGGAAAAGTCTGCTAAGGCAATGGGTAGGATGTGTGAGAAAGGGGCAATCCCTCACTTAAAGACACTTTTAGAAGACGAAAGTCCCGCCGTATACAATGCTGCTTTTGAGGCTATTATTGAGATAGAAAAAAGGGAAAAAGAGGAAATGAAGATTGAATTTAAAGAGATGGAAGGAGTTTCTGTTTCTCCTGCACCGGAGCAAGCCTTCCCTTCTATTCCTCCTGCGACATTTCCTCAAGTACCGGAAGGCTTACCTGGTCAAGAAATAGAAATTATACCTGAAAAAGAGGCTTGCCTTGTTGAGTCTCACCTCGTTGAAGAAAAAAAGGTGATTCCAGCAGAGCATATAACCATAATGTCCATAAATTTAACCAGAGCCATTGAAGAGACAAGAATTCATATAGAAGAAACCAAGTCTTTGGTTATTAGTCAAACCTTTAATAGCCTGTTAAAACCTATCATCGAGGCTGAACGGGGAGAGGTTGAAGAAACAGAGACAAAGGATGAAGTTGTTATTGCTCGCTTTGAAAATCCAAATGATGCATTATACTCTGCAGTCAAAATGCAAAGTGGAATTGATGAATACAATCTGCGACAACCATCACGAAAGGTATATTTAAAGATTGGGGTTTGTAGCGGTAGACATGGAATTTCAATGGAGAAAATAACAAATCTGGCAAATAAAATAGGTGAATTCGCCCGTCATGGACAAATATTAGTTGTAGAAGATACCTACAAATCTGTTCATGGTAAGGATAAAATAATTAAGTTTAAATATTTCGGCTCTCGAAAATTGGAGGGAGAAGAAAATCAAAAACGGGGCATATATGAACTATTGTGGCAAGGAGAAGAACATGCCGCTATGATTAAAGAATCAATTATGGCTATTGAGTATTTAGAACAGGTATCTGCATTTAATACAACTAAGAATAAACCTGTGATGAGCAAGATAAAGGTTGCCAGAAGCTTTTTTGAGAGATTCAGGGGATTGATGTTTCTCAAAGAGCCGCAACCTTTAGTCATAGAATTTCCACAATCCGTAGGGGCAACCGCACCTATTCATACCTTCTTTGTTAATTTCCCTATTGATGTTATTTTCTTAGATCCTAATTTTAAGGTAGTTGATATAATGGAAAACATACCCCCGGCTAATGTTACAAAACTAAATACCTGTAGATTTTATGCACCCCAAACATTAGCCAAATATGTCTTGGAATTACCACAAGGAACAATACAAAATACCGGGGTAGAAATGTCGGATATTGTTATTTTTAAAGAGGGGCTATAACCGTTAATCTTAAATTAACCATTAAAATAAACTGTCAAGAGGCACTAGTGGTTCATAACATTTGATATTGTGGGTGCTCCAGTAGTCAGAATTCAGGA
>JASEHU010000298.1 GCA_030018635.1 bacterium | reverse complement strand
ATTCTGTATAAAAATTTGTTTATACCCATAAAATAAAATGTCACAGAGTACTATTGGGGTGAACCCCTATTTCTTGCATTTTTTATTCCCGCCCTTTTTGAAAAATATTATTTTGAATCTCTTGATATCGACTCAATATCTCTGTTTGTTCAAGAATTTCTGCAAATTCTTTCAGCCAGTCTTTAATATAATCAGTGTCAAGATGTTTATATTGTTCAATCAGAATTCCTTCGATATCCTGCCAGTCCTGGGCTCGTCCTGCTATGACTTTTTGGATAATCAAATCCTCTGCCGAGCAAATCCAAACCTTAAATCCTTCCAGGTTATAACATTTTGCCCGAGTAATAATATTCTCTTCATAACCTGGTATTGCCAGAAGAAAGTCAACAATAACATTATCCACCTTTGTATCTACAATTAATGGATTTTCCTGGATATGTGGACGGGCACGCTCTGGAAAAGCAGAACGGATAACACCACGAACAGATGGATAATCGGTCTCAGGTACCAGTACCTTGATGTCTATATCATAGGTTGTGCGAGTCCGTCCCCAGGTGGAGACAGCAATTCCGCCAATTATAGCGTACCGTAAACCATGTTTTTCCAATAATCCAATAGCCTTATGGAGTGAGGATATGATGTCCTTTTCCATGTTCTTTCCTTTTTTCCTCAAACCGCTGAATAGAGGCATAATATGCCGCCCATTCATTCATAGTGTAATAATCTTCCTTTAGTGATGGTTCCGGCTTAAGCCTCCAGCATAGGGATATTAATTGTTTATATTCCTCCCATTTTTCAGCAGGAGTTTTTTGGCCAGCACTGCGTATCTGCTCAACCAATTTGGATTCATTCCACGATTGATACTGGATTATGGCTTTGCGCCAAATAGTCCTGTCTAACTTTATCATTCCATTAAATGGGATTTTTGAGAGTAATTGTTGGGTGGACATCTTTTAAGCCTCCTCATTACAGAATGGGGAGAAACTTTTCTAATTCATACTGGGTTACCTGGATGCGATATTCTTCCCACTCCCATTTCTTCAACTGAATAAATCGGCTAAAGACATGTTCACCGAGTGCCTTGCGGACTAATTCGCTATTTTCTGCCAGACTGATTGCCTCTCCAAGACTATGCGGCAGGGATTCGATGCCTGCCTCTTTTCTTTCCTCATCACTCAGGTGATAGAGGTTTTTATCCATCGGCTCTGGTAATTCATATCCTTTTTCAATTCCATCCAATCCAGCGGCCAGCATCACTGCAAAGGTAAGATAGGGATTGCAGGCAGGGTCAGGACATCTCAATTCACAGCGGGTAGATTGCTCTTTACCCGGATGATAAACAGGAATTCTGATTAAGGCTGACCTGTTTCGCTGTGACCAGGCAATATAGACCGGTGCCTCATAACCAGGGACAAGCCGCTTGTATGAATTTACCCACTGGGCAAAGAGACAACTTATCTCTTTAGCATGTTTCAACTGGCCGGCAATAAATTTTTTGGCTAGATCACTTAAATGATATTTATCCTGCGGGTCAAAAAAGGCATTTCTTTCTCCCTTAAAGAGTGATTGGTGGGTGTGCATACCACTGCCATTTTGTCCAAAGATTGGTTTAGGCATAAATGTAGCATAGACGCCATATTTTTGGGCTATTTCTTTAACTACTAACCGATATGTAACCACATTATCTGCCATTTTCAAAGCATCTGCATAGCGCATATCTATTTCATGTTGCGAGTGTGCTACCTCATGATGACTGTATTCTACATGAATACCTACTGATTCTAATGCAAGTGTTGTTTCTCGCCGGAGGTCTGAGCCGGCATCAAGGGTAGTTAAATCAAAGTAACTACCTTTATCAAGCACCTGGGTTGAATCGGATGAATTGAGGTAGAAATATTCAAGCTCAGGTCCTATATAAAAATGGTCAAACCCCATATCTTTGGCTCTTTGCAATACCTTTTTTAAGACATAGCGTGGGTCTCCTTCATAAGCCTTGCCTCCAGGCTCTAATATATCACAGACCATTCGTGCCACAGCCTTTTCTTTTGGCATCCAGGGAAGTATTTGAAAGGTTGAAACATCCGGCATAGCAATCATATCACTTTCTTCAATATCCTGATAGCCGGTGATTGATGAGCCGTCAAAACCCATTCCATGGGCAAGTGCATTTTCTAATTCCACATCTGTCACCGAAAAACTCTTTAATTGTCCTAAAATATCTGTGAACCACAGATGAATAAACTTGACATCCTTTTCCTTAACTAACTTCAGAACATCTTCCTTGGTTTTAATATTCATTTTTTTACCTCCAGTCAAAATGATTGCCTCGGCAATTTCTCGCATAGATTTACGCATATTCATAGCTTGCTTTTGTATCCTTTTATAAGCCTCATCTTCTGAAAAATCCTGTTGTTTCATCAATATCCCTTTTGCCTTCTCTACTATTTTCCGTGTTTCCAATTCCTCTTGAATAATCTTGGTTTTAACTATCAGATTTGCATTTTCAATAGCTACAGCGGCTTGATTTGCCACCGTAGTTAGAACATTAATCTCGCTTTTAGTGAACTTATGTGGAGTAGAGGTATAACTGGTCAGGACACCAATTACCTTACCTTTAACACATAAAGGCACACAGAGCATAGAAATCAATCCCTCTTTTTTAGCCATTTCCTTATATTTATATCCTTTTTCTTTAGTTACATCAAGGACTACTTGAGGTTGATTTTCTAAAACTACCTTTCCGGCAATTCCTTCACCTACCTTTAGATTGGGTTTTTGGGTATAGCCCTCGCAAAATTCTTCACTTAAGAAATGTGTGGCTCTAATCACCAACTCTTGATTCTCTTCATCTAAAAGAGCCAGAGAACATATCTTAGAACCCATTATTTCTGCCGTAACAGTGGTGATAAGACGCAGGATGTCTTCTAAATAAAGGTTAGAGACAACCGCCTCACTTACCTTAGAGACAGCCTTGAGTCGTTGAGCATAGGATGGTTTTGATAGACCTGGCATTTTACTATATTCCTTTGTATCTAACTGAACTTTTGCAATTTTTGTAGTCATTCACGACTTGAAATTTGAAATTGGA
>JASEHU010000297.1 GCA_030018635.1 bacterium | reverse complement strand
TTCTACATTCGGTATTTCCATCTTATGAGAACTTTTGACTAATATCTGCTATACTACGAGGTTTATAAAGTTGTGGATTTAGCGTTGGGTCGTTATACATCTTAAACTGGCGATAGACCTTAAGTTGCTTTTTGCCGGTAAAAATCTCGTCAATCAAAACCCCAAGGCAATCTTTTAAATCCTCTGACTGCTCCTTTAGAATCTCCAATTTTGCCTGACAACTTTTTATATGCTCAAGGGCAACATCCTTTCTTTTTGTCTCCTCTTCCATGTGATATATCTTCAATGAAATGATGGACATACGGTCAATGATACTACCAGGGGTTTCCGAGTTCATTGGTAAAGAAGGGTTTGATGTAGTTACCATCTTACATAGATAATCGTCAATCCTTTCGATGGTATCATTTCTTGCCTGATTCAGTTTATCAATTGCCCGCTTAGCCTCGGCAATGACGGTGTCAGAAACATCTCTCCTGCGGGCGATGTCTTCCCGATGCCACAAACGGTAATTAAAAAGGTGTAGGGTATAAATAATCTGGTAGATGCCTTCATAATCCTCAATTAGTGTATCCTCAATTTCTTCATTCGTATGCCATTTAACGATACAATCAGCACAAAGTTTTTTTATCAAAATTACATTTAGTTTAAACATTTTTTGCCCTTTCTATCCAACTCAAGTTCTTCAATCAACCCTTCAATCTTAGTTAGATACTCTGTTTCACTCACTTTGGTAATACATTGATAATCCCTGCACCTGGCTAAATTACAACTATTCTTACAACCCGGGTCATAATCGACAAATTGGTGTCTTCTACTTTCTGGTGGAGTCCAATTATAAGGATTTGACTGGCCAAAGACAGTAACCGTGGGGGTATTCGCAGTAATAGCAATATGCCTTAATCCATTGTCAACCCCGATATAAAGCGAAACCTTCTCAAAAAGTGCCCTTACCTGGCTAATCGTTGGAATATCGTCATCAGCCAATGTTTTATCCGGGTGTTTCATCCGGGATTTTATCTGGTCAATAAAATATTTTTCACCAGGTCCCCACATGAATAATATTTTTGCGCCATACCGTTCAATCAAATTATCACCCACCATGGCAAATTTTTCTGGTTGCCAGACCCGATATTGGCGTCTTGAAACCGGGCAAAGGGCAACAACAAAATCATCTTGGTCAATTCCTAATTTTTCCGTAATCATCTGGGCATATTCATGATCGGTTGATGAGCAAAAGAATTCAATCCGACAGTCTTTTTCCTCTATACCCAACGGTGTTAGTAAAGATAACTTATGTAGTGGTGCGTAAAGATTTTTGTCCGCAGGTAGGGCTACTTTTGTGGTATAACACCATGTCCGACCACGAAAATTAAATCCTATGCGGTGTCTTGCTCCACTAAAGGCGGCTATTTGGGCACTTCGCGGATTACCGAAAAAATCTATCACCAGATCAAATTGACGGTTGCGTAACCCCCGAATAAACATTAGGGAATCCTTCAACCCCCACTTCCGATTATGAAGCAATATCTCGTGGACATAAGGGTTGTGCCGGAAAATTTCATCAGCCGGCGGCTCGGTCAGGAAGGTAATCTTTGCCTCAGGGAATCGCTTTTTGACGGCCCGCACCGCAGGGGTAGTCATCAAGACATCCCCTATTCTTCTTAATTGTATAAGTAATATCCCTTCAAAATTCATTTCTTTCATCTTCCCTCGAATATCAACCTGTCTCCTCTATAGCAGTTATTAACCAAAAGTTCTCATGTGAAATTATTTTGGATTTTGGATTTTCGATTTTGGATTTTAAAGATAAATCAATTTGCAATCTAAAATCGGCAATCGAAAATCGAAAATTCGTTTCTTGGATGAGAACTTTTGGTTAATAGGTGCTCTACACCCCACTATCTTCCCTTAATCCTTATAAAATCCAATGCGACGTTTTGGCTTCTCTGGCGGAATCATTAACTGACGAATTGCCTCAAAAATTGTTTGTATCTGAGTATCATGTTTCTCTATTTTCCCCTCAAGTTCGTTTAATTTATATGCAAGTTCTTTGTGCGTAGATAAAATTTCCCGTAAATGCACAAAGGCACGCACCACTTGAATACTGGCTCGTACAGCAATAACACTATTCAGGACACTTGCCAACATAATAGCGCCATGTTCTGTAAATACATAGGGTAGTTTACGGCGGCCACCCCGTCCTTTCTTTGATGTTGCAAATTGCAATATCAAACTCTCAAATTCTTCTTTTGTTAATTGGAACATGAAATCTTCTGGAAAGCGGTCTTGATTCCTATTTACTTGTTGATTCAGCCTTGTTGTCGTAACACCATATATTTTCGCAAGGTCACTATCCAGCATCACCTTCTGTCCTCGTATTAAATAAATCTTTTTCTCTATTACTTCCTGTGAGATTAATTCTTTCATAATTTAGCTCCTTAGGTTAAACTTGAAATCACAATTTGTGATAAGTTCATTTTTTCAACCATCAAACACTCCCCTCTACAATAGCTATCTCCTCCTCAGTTAAGCCGTACAACTCATACACCAGCCGGTCAATCTCTGCTTCCAAGGCACCGGTGTCTGCATTAGGGTCGGATTTTTTTAGGGAGAGGATTTGGTCGACAAGAAGAATAATTTAATTCTCCCTCTTTAATCCTTTATTTAGCACCTCTGGTGTAGGAAGTGATTTAGCCAAATTTTTAGGCAATCTCTTTGTTATCTTATATTCTGAAACACCTATTGGTTTTCCAATCCCTCGTAATGCATATTCTACTTCTAATCGGTCTCTATCTTTACAAAGAATAATTCCTATGGATGGATTTTCTTCAGGTAAACGGACAAAATCATCCAGCAAATTTAAATAAAGGTTCATCTTGCCGGCATATTCAGACTTAAATTCCCCTATTTTCAATTCAAATGCTACCAAACAACGCAAGTGCCTATGAAAGAACAAAAGGTCAACATAGTATTCTTTGTCCTTTAATCTCAATGAATATTGACTACCGATAAAGCAAAGTCCTAATCCAAGTTCAGTGATGAAATCTTTCGACCTGTGCAATCGACATTTATTGACAATTTGTAAGAATTTAGGTAAAAT
>JASEHU010000296.1 GCA_030018635.1 bacterium | reverse complement strand
TGATTTTCAACGGGTTAAACTACGCTCGCTCTGTTGGTACAAGATGGAACATCCGTTGAGGCAGAGATATGCGAAGCCTATGTCAGCTTTCTGAATGTGCTTGGTGATTTGAGTCTGCAAATTGGTAAATCGCATATCAACTTTGGCAAGATAAACAAGATACATCAGCACCATAGACCTTATGTTGACCAGCCGCAGGTTATTACTGAGTTCTTTGGCGACCATGGATTGGTAGGAGAGGGAGGAAATTTAAGCTATCTTTTGCCATTGCCTGTGTTTGCCCAGTTTGATGTAGGTGCCTGGCGGATAAAAGAACATCACCACGCTCACGAAGAAAAGGTAAAGACAGCCAAGGTGCAATCAGACCAGGGGACAATAACCGTAGCCATTTATAAGGAACACGAGCATAATGAATTTGGTTTAAGAGATGGAGTTTATACTGCCAGATTATGGACATCTTTTCCCATATCGGATAAATCCGAACTGGAAGTGGGATTAAGTGGTGCCAAAGGCAGGGGTGCTCATTATGAAGAGCATAAGGATAATGCAAAGGTTTATGGGGTTGATGTAACCTACAAATTCTGGCCCTCTGCTTACAACCGATTACTCCTTCAAGGTGAATGGTTGCAGCTAACACGAGAGGTGCCACCAGGAACATTAAAAAGGACTGGGTTCTACAGCCTCCTTAATTACAAGGTGAACAAATACTGGGATATTGGCATAAGATATGATGAGTCAGAGAATGCCTGGCCAGACAGGGTGAAAAAAGCATCCACCACCGGCATTCTCACCAAACATTTAACTGAAACGACCTCTTTACGGACTCAGTATAAATGTAATAGCCATGGCAAGGATGAGGCTTATCTCCAGATTGCCTTTGGGATAGGGCCTCACAGCCACCCGTTGGAATAGATACTGGTAGTTGGTAACTGGTAATTGGTAACTGGTAACTATTTAACCAGTTACCATTTAACCAGATTATTAAATTAAGGAGGTTGAAAATGAGTAAGAAAAAATTAAATCTCTTCTTAGTGTTGTCTTCTGCCTTTTTATCGTTGTGCAGTTACACCTATGGAGGCGAAAAGATAAATGTAGTTACCACTACTACTGATTTAGCCGATATAGTTAAGGTGGTTGGTGGGGATAAAATTAAGGTTGTCAGTTTATCTACTGGAAGTCAGGACCTTCATTCTGTTGACCCAAGACCAAGTATGGTCATCCAACTGAAAAAGGCGGATATGTTAGTTAAAATGGGCATGGATCTGGATATGTGGGTAGATGGATTGATTTCTGCGGCCAGAAATCCAAAGGTTATCTATGGTGCTAAAGGATATGTTGATGTCTCCGTTGGTATTGAGCGATTAGAGGTGCCTAAGGGAAAAATTGATGCCAGTATGGGGGATATTCATATCTACGGCAATCCACATTATCAAACTAACCCGGCAAATGCCATACCCATAACCAAAAATGTCCTTGATGGGCTATGTCGAATAGCACCCAGAGATGGTGAGTATTTCAAGCATAATCGGGATGAATATCTCAAAAAACTTGAGGAAAAGATGGTTACCTGGGATAGAGAAATGGCAAAATTCAGGGGAAGTAATATCGTCACCTATCACAACTCCTGGCCCTACTTTGCTAAAAGGTTTGGATTGAATATTGTTGACCATATTGAGCCAAAACCTGGCATTCCACCATCACCAGCCCATCTATCTAAATTGATAAATGTAATGCAAAAAAAGAAGGTCAAGGTAATTTTAGTAGAACCTTACTTTCCCTTGAAAGGTTGTCAGATGGTAGCACAAAAGACAGGGGCAAAGATATTAATCTTTCCACCATCGGTTGGTGGAGTAAAGGAAGCTGGAACATTCCTGGAGTTATTTGATTACAACATTAACCAGTTAGTCAAGGCGTTGTCTGAATAAATAGGTGGATAGACTGAAGGCTGGGAAGGTAGGAAGGTAGGAAGATGGGAAGACTGTTAGATTATAGAGATTCTTCCCATCTTCTCACCTTCCCATCTTTCCATCTTTCCACCTTCAGCCTATTAACCGGTGACTAAACACAAGCAGTAATTCTCATTATGGCAGAAATTGTGTAAAAAAAGGGGAAAGGGAGAAGGTGGAGAGATAGAGAAGAAATATCATTTTAAAATGATAAATGTTAAATGATAAATTTAAAATGAATTTCTCCAATTCCCCCTATTCTCCACTTCTCCTTGCTTACACATTTCCATAATTAGAATTGCTGAAACACAGGAGGTAGTCAAAATGTTAGAATTGATGATTTTACCATTTTTAATATGTTTTGTCCTGACAGGTATTTACGCCTATTTTGGTCTTCATGTAGTTGAACGAGAGGTAATCTTTGTAGATTTAGCCCTGGCACAAATGACAGCCCTGGGTGGGGCTTGTTCCTTGCTTTTTGGTATTGAATTGGAACATCCATCAGTCTATTTAATTGCTTTTGGTTTTGCTGTCTTAGGGGCAGGCATATTTGCCCTGACCAGAATGAAAAAAGTCCATGTACCACAGGAGGCAATCATTGGGATTGTCTATGTGATTTCTGCTGCCGCAGCTATTCTGGTTCTAAACCGGACACCTGAAGGGGCAGAACATATCAAAGAGATGTTGGTGGGAGGTATCCTTTTTGTTACACTTAAGGATGTCTTTCTCATAGCTGGGTTATCACTTATGATTGGATTATTTCACCTGGTTTTTCGGCAGAAATTTTTGCTTATTTCCCTTTCCCCTGATGATGCCTCTCAAAAGGGAATTTCAGTTAAGTTATGGGATTTCCTGTTTTACCTTACCTTTGGGTTGATAGTTACCATCTCTGTCCGGATAGTGGGGGTTTTATTAATCTTTTCCTACTTAATCATTCCGGCGGTATGTGCTATGGTTTTGGTGCGGAGGTTTGGCAAGCGATTAATAATTGGTTGGATAATTGGGCTCTTAACAAGCATTATCGGACTTTATGTCTCGTGTGTCTTTGACTTTCCCACTGGGGCATCGATTGTTTGCAGCTTTGGGTTAGTGTTGATAATAGTAGCCTGTGGAAATATGATACTTAGAGCCTATCCGAAAAATCGGGTGGTGTCCGTGAATAGCTAACTTGTGTAAAACAAGAGGATAAATTCATTT
>JASEHU010000295.1 GCA_030018635.1 bacterium | reverse complement strand
GAAGACTGAAGACCGAAGACTGAAGACTGAAGACTGAAGACTGAAGACTGAAGACCGAAGACCGAAGACTGAAGACTGAAGACTGAAGACTGAAGACTGACGGTAGGACAGGAAGTCCTTCCTTACTTCCTTGCTTCCTCCCTTCTTTGCTTCCTTACTTCCCTGCTTCTTTCTCATTCCCTATTTCCTTGTTCCCTTGTTTCCTTATTTCTTGGGCATCTTCCTGAGATACAATTTCCCTTTTCTTGTCAAATTGTAATGCCTTGACAAATGCCTCTACCGATTCCTTGTCTTTGCCGAGTTGTTCATAGAGGTCTCCTAAGGTATAATACAGCGTGGCATCTTCCGGATCCAATTCTATAGCCTTATTTAATTCTAAAACAGCCTGTTCATACTCTTTTTTTTCGATATAGTCCTGGACTTGTTTTAGGATTTGTTCTTTCTGAATAGCTTTCTCTTCCTGCTGTGAAGCTATATTTGGAAGGGACACGGTCTGTTTTACCTCTTCCATCCCTTTTTTAGATGAGCATCCATACCCCCCCAATCCTACTATTAAAATAAGGATAATCAAATTTTTTATTTCATTCATATTGGGAAAAACCTCGATGACTGTAATTAGGTTATTAGGTTCAAAGGTCAAGGTGAATCTTTGCCAGCAATTCTCATTATGGCAGAAATTGTGTAAAATGTTGAGATTAGGTGGAGATAAAGTAGAGATTAGGTAGAGATTTATTGTTTTCTTTACCAATCTCCCCCTAATCTCTACTTAATCTCCCCCCCTAATCTCTCCAATTCTCCCTATTCTCCACTTCTCCTTGCGGACACATTTCCATAATGAGAATTGCTGAATCTTTACCTTACCATAAATCTTGAACCTGAGCAGTTACAATTATATAATAAATATTTTTCTTTGTCAACTTCTTTTTTGAAGGGAGTAATTGGGGGTAGTCTGACCCCAATAAAGGCAACAAATTGAGATGCCCACTGGGGAACACCAACACTGTGTAAATGGGTGTAGCTGGCGATAACATTTTTATAGATAATCCCATCGTGTTTGCCATCTACACCTTTACCACGAGTAAGATTAAAGGCAAAATCCAATTCCCCAGGGTTAACAATTTGTGAATAGTGGAATTCATGGCCGGGGATTTCTCCATCAAAGCAAAACCAATCAGATTTACCTGTTTGTTGCAAGGTTACATAACCATGTCCTTGTGGTTTTTCATACACCCTGACATCACAGGGTAAGACACCCACCATTTCTTTGGTTGTTCCATTGTAAGAAATACTTCGAGCTAAATACATCAAACCACCGCATTCGGCATAGACCGGCATACCTTGTTCTATGGCGGTTCGAATCCCTTCTCGCAAGGACTTATTCTCTGCCAATTTTTCCAGAAACATCTCCGGAAATCCACCGCCAAAATACAAACCATCCACCTCCGGCAAGCAACTATCTATCAAGGTATTAAACGGTATAAGTTCGGCTCCTGCCTGTTGAAGTGCACTCAAGTTTTCTGGGTAATAAAAGGTAAAAGCGGAATCCCTGGCTATTCCAAGTCGTACGGTTGGAGGAGATGCAGGATACTCGTTACTTTGTTTTAATTCAGGTAAAGGAGGGGCTGAAGCGGATAATTTAAGCACCGCATCCAAATCTACATATTTTTTTACGGCAACGGCGATAGATTCAATCACCGGCATCAATCTAAAATCCTCTTTTATGGGCATCAATCCCAAATGCCGCTCTTTAATCTCAATTTCATCTAATCCCGGTAAAACACCTAATACCTCTATGCCGCAATATTGAGCAATGGCGGATTTTAGCTTTTTTTCATGCCGTGTGCCGGCAACCTTATTTAATATAACGCCTCTAATCAGATTATCCGGCTCAAATTGTTGATAGCCAAGTATCAGAGGTGCTATCCCTCGTGTCATCCGACCGGCATCTATGACCAGGATAGCAGGTGCTTTCAATAGTTTAGATAGATATGAGGTGCTATCTTTGCCTTCTATGTCTAAACCATCATAGAAACCCATATTGCCTTCAATCAAATTCAAATTAGCATTCTGACTTGCTGATTGAAAAATTTTAATGAGTTTTTCCTCACCCATCATAAAGAAATCCAGATTATGGCATTGGGCCCCAGCCGCCGCACTCAACCACATCGGGTCGATATAATCAGGCCCTTTTTTAAAAGGAGCAACCTTTAAACCTTGCTCCTTTAGTGCGGCACATAACCCTATGGAGACGGTTGTCTTACCCGAACTTCTACCTGAGGCAGAGATAGTGATTCTCATTTATTCTTCCTTAGTCACTGTGCCTTTTATAACCTTTATCTTTAATTTTTCTTCAATATCCTTAGCACAGTGAGATTCGGGATTCAAAATGTCTAATTTGCGAACCCCGAATCCCGCTAAACATAATCTTTCCCCACTCTCTCAGAGATAAAAATAAGGGATGAGTTTTTTTATTACTCATCCCTGATATGAAATGGCTGGCATCTTCCTAATTTAAACCTACTATTGTCTTACCATTGATTTGGTTTTTAGTATCTGCTTCTTTGTCTTCCACCGAAACCGCCGCCTCTATTATCTCTGCCACCGCCACCGCCGCCTCTGCTATCTCTACTCTTAGGTGGTAGAGCTTCATCAACTTTCATTGTCCGTCCTTCGAAATCCGTACCGTTTAGGGCATCCTTTGCTTTTTGAGCCTCTGCCGGGCTAGACATTTCAACAAATCCAAAACCTTTACCTTCGATTATGTTGACCTGTTTCACCTCACCCTGACCGGCAAACAATTCTTCCAATCTTTCCTTAGTTACAGAATAACTAAGATTTCCTACATAAAGTTTACTACCTTGCATTCGAACCTCCTTATTTTCTCTTTATTCATAATGTTTCTTTTGGGAGGTAGAAAGCAAAGATAGATTCTATCCCCATTATGAAAACATCACTACTTAAATGTTTTTTAGGTTGCCAGCCATTTCATATCTAAAAATATATTATATCAAACAACTCATAAAAAGTCAAGTATTTTTTTTCTAACCTCAGGGCAAACGCATCTAAATTCCATAACTGTCTTCTATAATAATGTCCTCCTGGGTCATTCCATTTGATATTGGGGGTATCTATGATAGAATCCAGGAGTCAGAA
>JASEHU010000294.1 GCA_030018635.1 bacterium | reverse complement strand
CAATTTCTAATTTCCAAAAGGAATCATAGCAAAAACGATGAAAATGAACCGTCCCCAATTAACAATTGATAATTGTACTCTAATGGAGAAAGATTATGTATAGCATGGAAACTTTAGTCCATTTAATGGTTGAACGAGAGGCTTCGGATATTCACTTAGTTATAGGAGCGCCACCACAACTTCGGATTGATGGCTCTATAAGTGCCGTAGAAGATTGTGAGAGACTCACGCCGGATATTTGCCAACAATTAGTCTATAGTGTTTTAACGGATGACCATAAAAGACGATTTGAAGAATTCAATGAATTGGATTTATCCTTTGGGGTGAAAGATGTAGGTAGAATCCGAATGAATGTCTTTCGGCAGCGGGGAACAGTAGGTGCGGCTCTGAGGAGCATTCCTAATGAAATACCCACATTTGAATCATTAAATCTTCCTCCGATAATTAAGGATCTGGCTGAAGTCCCGGCAGGATTAGTCCTGGTTACAGGACCTACCGGAAGTGGCAAATCAACCACACTGGCGGCTGTTATCGATTATATAAATGCCAATCGAAAAGAACATATTATTACGGTAGAAGACCCGATTGAATTTCTTCACAGACACAAAAGTTCCCTTGTTTGTCAACGGGAGGTAGGTTCTGATACAAAATCCTTTGCCAATGCCTTAAAATTTATGTTAAGGCAGGACCCTGATGTTATTTTAGTAGGAGAGATGCGTGATCTGGAAACTATTTCTGCGGCATTAACTATTGCCGAAACAGGTCACTTAGTCTTTGCTACATTACATACCCCGGATGCTATTCAATCTGTAAATAGAATCATTGATGTCTTCCCGGCTCATCAACAACAACAAGTTCGAGCTCAGCTCTCATTTGCTATCCAGGGGATATTTTCCCAGGTACTTGTTCCTCACGCTATGGGAAAAGGCAGGGTAATGTGTTGTGAAGTCCTGATTGCTACACCCGGCATACGCAATTTAATCAGAGATGGAAAAATCCATCAGGCATATACCCTGATGCAATCAGGTAAACAACATGGCATGTCAACTATGAATATGTCCATAGTTGATTTATATAATCGAGGAATGATTACTTATGAAGATGCGTTAAATTATTCCCCGGAAGCAGAGAGTTTAAAACAATTATTAGGCACATCAAGAACGGCAAGGATTGGGTATTGATTTTATAAGTCCTATAGGTTTTATAGGACTCTATAGGACTTATAAAATCGAAAATGAGGTGAATTAAAAATGCCAAATTATATTTATAAAGCAAGGAATATAAATGGAACGGTAGTAACCGGTAGTATTGAAGCTGAGTCACAACGCTCGGTAATATTAAGACTTAAGCAACAACATCTTATGGTTATTTCTGCCGAGGAAGAAAAACTTAATCCTTTTCTGGAATCATTGAATAAAATGAGTTTTTCCATGCTCAATAGAGTAGGATTAAAGGATTTAGTGTTATTTTCCCGCCAGTTATCTACCTTGATAAATGCAGGTATTCCCATTGTTCAGTGTCTGAATGTTTTGATTGACCAGGTTGAAAATAAGAATTTTAAAAATATTATTATGAACATAAGAGAGGATATTGAAAAAGGGGCATCGATTACTATGGCTATGAGTAAGCATCCGGGTGTATTTAATCAATTGTATACCAGTATGGTTAAATCAGGGGAATCAGGCGGTGTTCTGGATGAAGTATTGGAGCGGATTTCTTCCTATTTAGAGGCAGTTCAGTCCCTACGAAGAAAGGTGCGGGCAGCTATGGCTTATCCGGCGGTAGTCAGTGTCGTGGCCGGAGGAATCGTTATTTTCTTATTAACCTTTGTCATTCCTGCATTTAAAGGGGTTTTTGATAGTTTCGGGGCAGAACTTCCTCTACCAACACAACTTTTAATTAATCTTTCCGACTTAATGAGATCCTATCTACCTTATCTTATTTTATTAGGAGTAATAGTTTTTATTATTCTTAGACTTATTGTGACAAAAACGGAAAAAGGTAGAATAACCTTTGATGGAATATGCTTAAAACTCCCTGTTTTTGGTCCTCTTCTACGCAAAATATCCGTCTCTCGTTTTGCCAGAACATTGGGTACATTAGTCAGAAGCGGTGTGTCAATATTGGAGGCATTAGAAATAGTCGCTAAAACCTCCGGTAATAAAATAGTAGAATTAGCCGTGATGGGGGCCAGAAGCGCTATACGAGAAGGAGAAAGAATCACTGACCCATTACGAGAATGTGGGGTTTTTCCTCCCATGGTTATTCAAATGGTTTCGGTTGGAGAAGAAACCGGTGCCTTAGATAATATGCTGATGAAGGTAGCGGATTATTATGACCGCGAAGTCGATATGGCTGTTTCTGCTTTAGCCTCTTTGATAGAACCCCTTTTAATCGTTGTTTTAGGAGTAGTCGTGGGAACAATTGTTATTTGTATGTATCTGCCAATATTTATGATGTCAAGTATTATTAGTAGGTAAGTGGTTAGTGGTAAGTGGTTAGTGGTTAGATGGGAGAAGAACCTCTCTAACCACTAACCACTAACCACTTACCACTAACCACTAACCACTAACTTCTCTCTTCTGGAGAAAATTAATGAATAAAAAAGGGAAGGAAGGTTTTACTCTCCTTGAATTAATGATAGTAGTAGGAATAATAGGGGTTTTAGCCGCAATAAGCATAGTTAAATTCATGCAATTAATCGATAAGGCAAAGGAAGCGGCAACAAAGGCGAATTTAGGGGCATTGCGTGCATCTATCACTATTTACTTTGCCGATACGAGAGGAATGTGGCCAAGAACATTAGATACCCAAACCTATGGAACAGGGGGAGAGATTTTACCTGCATTTATACCTGTTTATATAAGAAAGATACCTAAAGCGACCCTTCAAAGGTCTAATCCACATCCCCATACCCCGGAGTATGAAGAGCATGTAGAATATGTAGCTACAGGAATTTACGGCGAAATTGCCCAAAACCAGATTACTGATTACGGAGGATGGATATATAGCTCCAATGGAGGGGATGTCCGGGTGAATTGCAATCATAGAGATAGTAACTCATTTAACAACCCGTATTCTATGGTTTATTATTCTAATTATGCACATGAATTCTAGTGGGTCATTCCATTTGATATTGGGGTATCTATGATAGAATCCAGGAGTCAGA
>JASEHU010000293.1 GCA_030018635.1 bacterium | reverse complement strand
TCCTGAATTCTGACTACTGGAGCACCCACAATATCAAATGTTATGAACCAGTAGTAACCGGGGGTCGGATTTCACGATTCGGTTATTTCCCCCAATGACTAACTGATTACGTGTAACTCTAACTTTCGCATTAGGGAAAATAAAACGGGGGTAGCAGTATACCGATGACCATTTACCACTTACTATTCCCTATTCCCTTCCCCATTGTTTTTTGAGTAATTTTTTATCGATGGGAATGTTCGCTAACACCTCTACAATCCGTTGAGAAGCCGTTCCGTCACCATACGGATTGGTGCAATTTTTTACCCTTTCCCTGAATTCCTCATCGAATAATGTCCTTTTAATGCCCGCTAATACCTGGTCTTTGTCGTAATCAACGAAGATAACATTTTCGGCATGCTCACGACCGACATTTCTTGAGCCGACATTAACTACCGGTAACCCAAAGGACGGGGCTTCGATTATCCCACTGCTTGAATTCCCCACTAAAACCGAGGCAATTCTTAAAAGCCTAAGATAAACCGGATGGTTTAGGTTTTGGTAAATCTGGATATTGGGTATGCCACGATACCGCTCGATTACCTCAATCATTTCTTTACTGCCAGGGTCAGAATTGGGATAGATAACTATTGTTTGGGTGCAAAGATGCTTAATGGCGAGCATAGTTTGTTCCATCTGCCAGCCTGCTTCTTTAAACTCCAGGCTAACCGGATGTTGAACCACCACCACTATGGGTTTGTTTAGAGCCAATCTCAGGGTAGCAACCTCCTCATGGAGTGAAGCCAGATCAGCGGATAAAATAGCATCCAGGGCAGGAGACCCTACCAGATGGATACGCCACTCTTCT
Organism: bacterium; assembly: GCA_030018635.1. GTDB lineage: Bacteria > UBA9089 > CG2-30-40-21 > CG2-30-40-21 > SBAY01 > SBAY01. The sequence goes on along the minus strand of JASEHU010000293.1, from coordinate 2,323 downwards.
TCTCCCAATCGTTTGATTCGAGAAGCACTTTGCCCAGTAGCCGCAAAATGCAAATGGGCAAAATTAGTCAGGGCATAACGAATGGATTCATCGATATGCCCGCTGGTGGTTACATCCCCGCCATGGATATGAGCCACAGGAACATTGTTAGCCGCACCGGCAATAGCCCCGGCTAATGCCTCAAACCTATCCCCTAAAACTAAGACAAAATCAGGGCTAATTCGTTTAATAGCCTTTGAGATACCAATTACCGCCTCACCAAAGGTAGTGGAGCTATCATCTTCGGAGACAGACACCTGTGCGTCTATTCTAAATTCGTCCTTTTTTATTTCATCTACCGTGTAGCCAAATCTCTCCAATAGATGCATACCAGTAACGATAAGCAAGAGTTCTAAATTCGGGTGTTCTTGAATAGCTCGCATCACGGGTGAGAGTAGACCATATTCTGCCCTTGAACCTGTAATAACACAAATTTTCCGCATACTTATTAATATACCTCAAAACCCAGGTAAATGTCAAGGAAAAAATCCACAGATTACACAGATTACACAGATTGCAAATTGAAATTTGGAAATTGGAAAATGGAAATTAGGGTTTTTACTCTCCCTCCAAATTTCCAATTTCAATCCGCAACTCTATTCACGAATTCAATCTTAAAGAAATACTACTTACTTTTCTCTCTACTATATCATCTGTGAAAATCTGTGAAATCTGTGGATATAATTTCCTTTCCCTAAAAATATTTTGACTTTATCGAATATTTATGGTAATATATTTAATTATGCTTAAAGGTGAAGATATACTTTGTATCTCAACAGCAGATTGGGATAATATTGGTGGCTGGACAAATAAACAGCACATTATGTCAAGACTATCAAAGGCTAATAGGATTTTATACATCGAATCTTTAGGCTTGAGACAACCAACTATCAAGAAAAAGGATGTCTTGCGGATATTAAAACGAATAAAAGATTGGTTTAAGGGACCACGAAGAATAAATGAAACTCTAATGGTTTATTCACCAATAATCCTACCTTTACATAAGATTAAAATTATTCGGGGAATAAATCATTTAATTCTCTTGCTTACGCTAAAGTTACTTTTAAAGAGGCTGGGGTTTAAAAACCCAATTCTCTGGACATATTCACCGGCGTCTTTTTCTTTGATTGAGCGATTGAATGAGAAATTGGTCGTCTATCACTGTGTGGATGAATTATCGGCTACCCCAAGAATCCCAATATCTGTTTTAAAGATGGAGGAGGAACTCCTCAAGAAAGCGGATTTAGTCTTTGCTACCGCTAAGTTATTGTATGAACGCAAGAAGGTATTTAACCCAAATACCTTTTATATGCCTAATGTCGCGGATGTGACACATTTTATGAAGGATTTACCTATTCCAGAGGATATTGCTGTTATCAAACATCCGATTATCGGCTTTATAGGCACTCTTGTAGCTTATAAACTTGACCTTGAACTTATTAAATATATTGCCTCGACACACCATGAGTGGTCAATAGTATTAATTGGTGAAATAGCCGAAGGTGAGGATAAGGATAAAATAGAGGAATTAAAAAACATTCCCAGTATCTTTATGTTAGGTGGGAGAAGATACGAGGTTTTACCCGGTTATGTGAAGGCATTTGATGTTTGTCTCCTGCCCAATAAGATTAATGAATACACCCAAAATATGTTTCCGATGAAATTCTTTGAATATTTAGCCACAGGAAAGCCTATTGTCCTCACAGAGCTTTTAGCCGTCAGTGAGTATCGCAACCTTTGTTACATAGCCAAAAATAAAGAGGAATTTGTCCAATATATTGAGCAAGCCTTGTTAGAAAATGATGTGCAATTAAGCAAAAGGCGGATAGAGGTGGCAAAAGAAAATACCTGGGAGGTCAGGATTAACCAGATGTCGGGATTGATAGAAGAAAAATTATTATCCTGGTAGTGTCAAAAATAGTCATGAAAGAAAAGTTTATCGCTTTTTTCCACACCAGGGTATGTATTAGTCTAAAGGTTTGAGCCAATAGTGTTCGGAATGCCAGATTATGTTAAACAGAAAAAGAAGGACAACCCCCTAACCCCCTTAATAAAGGGGGTTAGGGGGTTGTTCCTCTTCGTTCCGAACAGTATTGGGTTTGACCTTAATGTTACGACTGGTATTAGGGGCAAAAAAGATGTAATTTGAAAAAAAGTGGGTGGATTTAAGAATAGCACGGGTAAATAAAATTTCTACATGAGGGCTGAAAAAATATCTCAGAGGGTAGCGAAAAGGTTCTTTTTGTCCTCGAGATTACTCCAAAAACGCTATTTCCCAAATACC
>JASEHU010000292.1 GCA_030018635.1 bacterium | reverse complement strand
TCCTGAATTCTGACTACTGGAGCACCCACAATATCAAATGTTATGAACCAATAGGTTGTCGGTAAACAGTTGCCTGATTACCTATTCTCTGTGCTCTCCGTGTTAGAATTTCCTTGCCTTGTCTCCTCTATTATCTGTTGTAATAGTTTTTCCTCTTCTTTTGATAATGTTGTTTTTTCTAAGAGGTCAGGCCTTTTAGTCAATGTTTTGGCGATAGCCTGTTTTTTACGCCATAGTCTGATTTTTTCATGGTCACCCGAAATTAGAACATCGGGCACCATCTGTCCTCTAAAATTCTGTGGTTTTGTATATTGAGGGTGCGCCAAAAGTTGATGGGCAAAGGAATCTCCCTCTAATGACTCAGGATTTCCTAATACCTCTGGAATAAGTCTGACAATCGTATCCAGCACAACCAAACAGGGTATCTCCCCTCCTGTAAGGATATAATCTCCAATAGAAATCTCTTCATCAACCAATTCCGTGATTATTCGTTCGTCAACGCCTTCATAATGACCACAGATAAATATCAAATGTGTTTGTGTTGACAGACTTCTGGCTATTTCCTGATTAAATACCTTACCTTGTGGGGTAAGAAGGATAACCAATCCTGGTTTTAGTGATTCAACTGATTCAAAGACCGGTTCTGGTTTGAGCACCATTCCTGGTCCCCCGCCATAAGGGGTATCATCTACGGTGTGATGTCTATTTTTAGTAAAATCCCTGAGGTTATGTAGTTTAATCTCAACCAGTCTTTGAATTTGGGCTCGGTTTATAATACTTGTTTTTAATGGGTTATCAAAAAACTCTGGAAATAGGGTTAGGATATCAATCTTCAATTTAACTTAAAACCTTCCCCTTTTCTCCTTAATCCAGAATTTCCAGGACTACTCTTGTCATAGATTTAGCCGCGGCGGCATTAATCACCACTCGAATAGCCTTAATAATTCTCCCTTGTTTTCCAATAACCTTACCAATATCTTGTTGATCTACCTTCAGCTCCAGAATAACCGTTTTTTCGCTTTTTACTTCATTAACCCTCACATCTTCCGGTTTGTCCACTAATGCCTTGACAATGTACTCAACTAATTCTTTCATTTATTCATCCCTCCAATTCCTTTTTAGATTTAGTAGTTTTTGTCTCCTGAAATTTTCGCATCACACCTGCTTGTTTCAATAATCTTTGAACAGTTAAACTTGGTTGAGCCCCTTTGGTTAACCAATCCAGCGCCCGTTCTTCATTGACCACTAACGGTTTATCCTTCAGAACAGGGTGATAGTGTCCAAGAATCTCTATTGATTTACTATCCCTTGCCTTGCGTGAGTCAACAGCTACAATTCTATACGAAGGAGATTTTTTTGCTCCAGTCCTCGTTAATCTTATTCTTACCGCCACTTAATCACCACCTTTTTTTATAAGCATTCAATTAAAAGTGAAAAACTTAAAATTAAAAGTTGAAAATTTAAAACTTTTCACTTTTCACTTTTAGTTTTTCACTTTTATTTCTCTTTCCCAATAAGCCAATTTTTTCCCTTTGTCTTCCTTAGATTTAATGGTTGGTTCTTTATAATCTAAATTTTCTATCTCACCTAATTTTTCGACAAAGGTTATCTTTTTATAATCTATTTTCAATAAAAGCGTTTTCATCCTGATAGTCAGTGAGACACCAGGATATACCTGTTCAACTACGGATACCTTTCCTGCCGGATTAGCGGCAATATGTTTTTTTATCTGGTTTAATGCCTCGATACCGGATTTCAGGCTTTCTTCTAATTCTCTACACTCTTTAAGGCAGATAAAGGCTTCATCTTTTTTGCCTTGAGCCGTTAATATATTGGATTTTAATTTTACCTCCCGTAATTCTTCCCGCTCAATTTTTACCATCTCTTCTAAGGCTAACAGTTCTTGTCTTAGACTTGGGTCTATGCCCACTTCGATCTCGGTTAATATCTCTGAGATAGAGCCAATATTTTTAGCATTTACTTCTCCGCCGGCACGAATTCTCCCGCCAATAATAACCCCTTTTTTCCCCTCTAAAACAATAACATTTCCTCCGGCATCCACATTACTATGAATAATCGAATCAGAGACAATTACATCTCCTTTTACCTCAACCGTCGTATTTTCAATGAACTTACTCTTTAAATCCCCTTTGGCGTAAATGTAACCTCTTTTACCCCGAATACCGTATTTAACCTCAATATTTTTTTCAGCCCTTATAGTGGCATTCTCTATGCCGCCATTAATGATAACATTTTCCCCTGAAATTACCCTGAATCCCTCGCGGACATCCCCATCAATCTCGACGGTGCCAATAAAATGTATATTGCCTACATTCATATTCACATCGCCTTTAACTCGATATATCGTGTCGACACCTATCTTTGACTCTTTCCAGGTAATATAACCATTTGCTGTCGAGATAACGGCGGTACCATTTTCAATAATTTCGGTATTTTGTCCTGCCGGTATGGGAATATCACTTCCATCCCGTGCAGATACCTGTTTACCCGTTACGGTTATACCAGCACTACCTTTAGTTGCCGCTCGTTTAGTAGCTAATGTTTCGCCGCTCTTTACATTTTCTATTAAACCTAAATCACGATAATCTACCCGCCCGGCCAAATCGGTTAATAATCTTGGTTTTAAGGCTTTGGTAAATCTATATTCGATAATTGCATCGTCGCCATTTACTGGGGGGCTCCCTTCGGCGACCACTATTGGTTCTCCCAATATCTTTTGTTCTATGATTTGTGAAATAACCTCACCCTTTATTCCATGAACTACACTCGCATTCCATAATTTATGCATGATAATATTTACATCGGTCAAAGACCCTTCTTTTCCTAAAGAATTGATTTGCAAAAATGCCTTCATGTTATCCGGGCTTATTTCTATTTCTATATCCTCTTTTTTCTTTTTTTTCTTCTGTTCCTGTTGGGATTGTTCCATTGGTAATGATTAGGGATGCCTCAGCTTGTTAAAGACGTTCTCTCCGAACAAGTTCGAGATTCCATCTTTCGGCTCCCTTTATCTCCCTTATCCCTTCTTAGACTTTTTTAGTTATTGACTAAAATGGTTACGAATTAACTTTATCATAAAATCTTGAGTTTGTCAAGAAAAAACTTTTACCTGCAGTTCTGAAGAGTAAATTTCCAGGGTTCTTCTTTTTAAGGTACGATTGGGGGA
>JASEHU010000291.1 GCA_030018635.1 bacterium | reverse complement strand
GAGCAACTCCAATGGTAGATAATAGTTAGTCTTGTTTATTTATTGCGGAAGCTCAGGTAATAATCGTAGATGATACTTCACCCGATGGTACTGGAGAGGTAGCTGATGAATTGGTCTCGAGATTTTCACAAGTTACGGTTATTCACCGTAAAGGAAAAGGAGGAAGAGGAGGAGCTTGTATGGAGGGGTTTAAATATGCCCTGGGGCAAAATTTTGATTATATCTTTGAAATGGATGCCGATTTTTCTCATCATCCCGGTGATATTCCGATAATGTTGGAAAAGATAAAAGGATGTGATGTGGTCATAGGTTCGCGATATTTAAAAGAAAGCAAAATCGTCGACTGGGGAATAGAAAGGACAATATTTAGCAGATTTGCCAATTTTTACGCCAGGATGATATTGGGTATACCAACAAGCGATTATACCAATGGATATAGATGTTACAGACGAGCGGTACTTGAGGATATCGACTGGGATAAAATAGGTGCCCGGGGGTACATTGTCTTAAGTGAAATGGCTTATCAGATTTTTCAGAAAGGATATACCTTTGGAGAAGTTCCAATCGTTTTTGTTAATAGAAGACGTGGGGAGTCAAATTTGACCTTAAAAGAGATAATTAATGCCTTTGTTTCTGTCTTACGAGTGAAATGGAAATAACTTGTAAGTCAGAAAGGAGTAAATTATGATTACTGATGAAAGGGTGTTGTTTTGGATAAGTTTTACAACTATCTGTTATCTATTTTTTTCTACAACTGTTTGGTTAACCCATCTGTGTGAAAAAAAAGGATATTTTTTAAAAGCAGAAAGTTTAGCAATATTTGCCATGCTAATATGTGTAATAAGTTACTTTTTAATTGTAATTAACAAAGTATGGTGTATTCCTATTAATGAGTTGTTTGTTGCAGTCAGAATCTTAAATGGAGAAAAGTTGTATCAGAATATTCAGTGGGAATATGGTCCTTTACTTCCTTATTTTAATGCCTTCTTGTATAAACTCTGGGGAGTCAATTATAGCGTTTTACACTTAGAATCAATAATTATCGAGATAATCCTTACCGGATTAGTCTATTACCTTTCAAGAAGATTAACTGGAATTAGAGATTCACTAATTATATCTTTTATATTTATGGGATTTTCTATGAAGGGTATTAGTTATACTAATATTAATAGTACCCATTTCACTGTATTTTTAAGTATAGTGAGCCTATGTTGCATTGTAAATTATCTACAGACCAATAAACTTATATGGTTACTTCAGGCTGGATTTCTCAGTGGAATATCAATTTGTGGAAAATATACCTTAGGAATAGTAAGTTCTTTTTCCATTATAATCTTCTTTATATTTTATAAGATAGTTTGTTCAAGAGAAATTATTCCCAAAAAATCTTTTCTTATCAAACATTTTATTATTTATTACCTTCTACCTATGATTCTTATTCCATTTTGTATCTATGGTTATATCCTCTTGACCGTTCCCCTGGAATATCTTCTATATAATTTTTACTTTTTTTGTAAAGCAATGATAAAAATAAAAATGTTTAATTCTTTTTATCCAGAGTTGCTTTCAGTGTTTATAATTCCAAAAGATTTGTATTCATGGTTATTGTACTTTCTTCAATCGTGTCCTTGTTTTCTTGTAGTATGGTCATGGATATATTTAATAAAAGTGATTATTAAGAAAAAACTTTTATTGGGAAGCAAAGTAACATTAATTCTGATTTTATTTTTACTTTTTAATCTCTTCACGCTTACCCAAGTGGCTAAATTTTTACCCTCAGTAATTATTCTAATAATATTTGCAATCAGGATGATTTCTTTAAAATTCTGTCAGAACACAACGATGTCTTTTTTTCTTTTCTTAGCCTCATTGCAATTAGCTCTTCACCTACGATATAATTTTCAGGATACTACCCATGAAATAAAATATCCTACTATAAATGCAAAAATAGATCCGGACCATGGAGAGACATATAAATTAGCAGCTGATTATATCATAAGTCATACTAAACCAAATGAAAAAATATTACAGTGTCCAGGTGATATACAGTTTAAAGGAGCATACGAATTAATGATGGAGTATCTCTCTCGTCATTCCAAACAGTCAACTGAAAAAATAATATTAGATTTACCTGGAAATAAAACCTTAAATTTTCTCACAGGAAGACCATTTCCTAAATCAATAGAAGATATCAAAAAAGGGGATGTTACATATATTTTTATTTATAACGCTGGAAAGGAAATAATTGACTTATATAATAAAAAAAGTTGGATAGATATCCATGGCACATTATTATTCCCGCCATTAGATGATTATATTATGAAAAATTATTCATTAGTAAAGGTATTTGAACCTACAGACACCTCTTCTGGTAAAAGAATTATTAAAATAGCTGTTTTTAAAAGAAACTAAGAATAAATTTGTAATCGTTTTTTGGAAGTGTCAACACCGTATGAATGGTACATAAAGAATGAATTAGACAAATATGAAGGCTATTATGCCTCAATATGTTATACCGTATTTGCCTTACTTGGATATGATTTAGAGGTGGAAGAGTCAACTAATTTTGGCAGGATAGATATGGCAATAAAAATCGATAAGGAGGAAACTATAAAATGAGTGTGCCGAGCAAGTTTATTAGTTCTTACCAGTGAAAGTCTGGTCTGAGCAAAGGTTAGCAACCAACTCAGCACTAAATCCCACGCATAAGGAGGTAACAAACTATGTGAATCTGGGAGGCGGGAGGTATCGGGCTGCAACGAAAGTGAATGTATTGGGCCCCGAAATAACCATCGTCTCGGAGGTCGATGCCCTTCATTTGGTAGCAGACAGTATTCTTATAACCGCTAAGAGAGATACGGACTAATGTGTGGTTCGTGACTAAATCCACCAGTGCCTGCGTAGGGAAATGGCTATCCTGCGGCAAGGAGCAAATAAATAGTCATCAGCGAGGTTATGAGAGCCCGACGGGGTCTAATGCAGTGGCAAGATACTAAAAGGATCTAATAGGACCTCGGGAGAACCAGAGTATTTGCCAGAAGAAAGCCCTTAAGAATTCTCTTTGCGACCTTCGATTTTCTGGGATTTACCCACTATTGTGATAAGACAAGGACAGATAAGTTTAAACTGGGACGGAAGACGGCAAAGAGCAAGTTCAGGCAGAAAACAAAGGAAATGAATCAATGGCTAA
>JASEHU010000290.1 GCA_030018635.1 bacterium | reverse complement strand
CTAACCGCTTTAGCGGTTTCCAATAAAAAGATTGGTTGCACAGCTCGAATTTTTTCGTAATAATATCTTTCATATTGTGCTTTCAAATCGTCTGTGTCAGACCTGTCAGACTTGAAAGTCTAATATCTGCATCCTTACAATAAAAAGGGGTAGAACTATGGCTATAGCAGTAAAAAAGGAAGAAAAATTTACTTATGAGGATTATCTTATCTGGGATATAGACTCGGATAAACGATATGAATTAATAGGGGGTGAGTTTTTTATGGCACCTGCACCTAATATTGAGCATCAACGTAGTTCGAGAAAAATCGAGACGAATATTGTAATTTTTTTAGAAAAGTTAGAGTTAGAGATTGGGGAGGTGTTTTATGCCCCTTGTGATGTGGTGTTAAGTAATGAAGATGTCGTCCAACCTGATATTATCTTTGTTTCAAGGGAAAATTCTAACATCATCACCAAAGATAACATAAAAGGCTCACCTGATTTATTAATAGAAATTATATCCAAAAATTCTGCTCAAAGAGATAGGATTATAAAAAAAAGGCTTTATGAAAGATATGGTGTTAAAGAATACTGGTTAGTGGATGTAGATAACAAAGAAATAGAGGTTTTAACTCTGACTCAAACAGGATATGAAACTTATGGTGTATTCAAAACGCAGGATACTCTTTCTTCAAGAGTGTTAAAAGATTTTAATTTAAAAGTAAAAGCGGTATTTAGTAGATGATTAATCTATTGAGTATATAATAGACAAGGGATGAGATGATAGTTGCGAGTGAAAAAAATACTTGTCCCTGATATCTCGTAATTCGCAACTAATTTAATATAAAAGGAGGTGAATAAGGAATGACCAAGTCTGATTTAGTTAATGCGGTAGCAGAAATAGGTTTAACAAAAAAAAAGGCAGCAGAGGCAGTAGAAGCGGTTTTAGATGGTATTAAAGATGCATTAGCCGATGGGGATAGAGTGCAACTGATTGGTTTTGGTAGCTTTTTAGTAAAGAAACGAGCTGCCAGAGAAGCTAGAAATCCTCGTACCGGAGCAACACTCAAAATAGCGGCTAAGAATGTACCGGTATTTAAAGCTGGTGAGGCTCTAAAGAGCGCAGTTTAAAACTCATCAATTCTCTAATTCACTGAGTTTGCAACTCACTATGATGAGTGAAGTGAAACTATTTGTCTGATAAAAAGGGTTAAGGGGTAAGAGAAAGATTTTTTCTTTATCCCTTAACCCTATTGTATATTTATTAGTATAAGTGTTTAGGCAGAAATTTTAATTATGAAATACAATGCCGCATTTAGGCGGTTGTTTATTAAAATTCACTTGCTAAAGCGGGTTACTATAAACAATTTACTACCGATAACTGAGGCATTATATACTAAGGAAGGCAGTAGTGCAAATGAATTTAAATGATAAAGAGAAATTTGATAATCTATATTCACAAGAAGACCCCTGGAAAAGTAAAAGTCTTTATGCGGAACAGGTCAGGTTAAAAAACACATTCGAGTTGATTTCAAAGAAACATTACCACTGCATTTTAGAATTAGGTTGCGGCGAAGGGGCTTTTACATCTAAATTAATTAATATAGGGGATAAAATATATGCCGTAGATATAGCGGAAATGGCTATTAATAAAGCCAAAAATCGTTATGGAGAACGCGTTAACTTTTCACTTCAAGATATAAGAGATTTAAAATTTGAACCTGAAACCTTTGATTTGATATGTACAATAGAAGTTATATATTATCCTCTTCCTACTGAACGAGGAAAAATAATCGATAATTTATATAACCTTTTAAAAAAAAATGGGGACATCATTTTTTCAGCACCTATTTTGCCAGGATATTTTAAATACGATGAATTTATTGATTTGATTTCGAGGAAATTTAAGATTTTAAATATCGAACCTGTAACTACCAATCTATTTAAATTAGGTAGTATAATCAAAAGAATCCCACTCCTTAGTAAAACTGGAATCTATGAATTGGCGATGATTTTAACCAGAAAATTTCCAAAACAAATTGCCAGACACCTGGCCATATTGGCAACCAGGGTATGAGAGGAGGTAAGAGTAGGCTACAAAATAAGTATTGAGGAACGGCACATTCTGGAGTGCATTAGACGTATCAAGGAAGACACTGCTTGTGATTACGACCATAAATAGAAAAGATGTTGACTTTTCGAAATATATATTATATAATTTTTAGTGAGAGGAGGATTGAGAGATGCAGACTATACAGGTAATGCCAAAAGGAGAAATAAAATTACCAATGGGAATTATTGGAAATCTTGGAGTAAAACCAGGAGAAAAATTAGAAGTTAGAATAAAAAATCGTCAGGTAATTCTTTCTCCAATAAAAGGTGTGGCTGATGAGTTGTGGGGTTCAATTAAATGCAGTAAGGAAGAGATTGAAGAAGTGATTGATATGGAAGTGGGAGATTTTTAATGGAGAATCTTTATCCTGATAGTATCACTTTTCTCGATGCAAACATCTTTCTCCTGGATATTTTTGCTGATATTCAAAAAGGTAATTACTGTCGAAACTTAATTTCTCTAGTTGAAAGGGAAAAGGTGAAGGGAGTTACTTCCGTGATGGTACTGGATGAAGTATTATTTAAGATGTTAATTGTTGAAACATCAAAGAAGTTTAACATTCCCATCCAGGGTGCATCAAGATTTCTCAAAGCAAACTTTGAAAAACTTCAATCTTTAAATGAATCATGGTTAAACATCAAAAGAATTCAGTCTATTCCAAACTTAGAAATCGTTGGAGTTTCACCAGATGATTTCTCCATCAGCATAGAATTGGGCAAAAACCTTAATCTGCTTCCTCATGATGCCTTACATCTGGCGATAATGAAACGAAAAGGAATTACCTCTATTGTAACTTCCGATCCTCATTTTGATAATATGGAGGGGATAACTATATATACCCCAATAGAAGTAGTAAAATCTATGAACTGGTGATGATTTTAACCAGGAAATTTCCAGAACAAATTGGCAGACACCTGGGCATATTGGCAACCAGGGTATGATTGGACTGAATAAAATTTTGGAACTATACCAGCAAATACTAAGTGAAGAAAAAGAAAAAATTACTTGCAAATAAATTCACTTTGTGCTATCATTTTTAATACTACTACTCCATGACACTTAAATTTGTGGGTTTTTCTCACACAAAGAACACAAA
>JASEHU010000028.1 GCA_030018635.1 bacterium | reverse complement strand
GAGCGCCTTTTTTATTCTGACTCCTGACTCCTGAATTCTGACTACTGGAGCACCCCCAATATCAAATGTTATGAACCACTAACAACCAGAATGATTGTTCTACTCCTTTACCTTTATTCGGTAGGAAACCCCGCCGACTATTTTCCCCTCTATTTTTGAAATGACATGGAGCATTCCTTCTTTATCTTTTGGATTAAATGCCGGGGTCACCATTAACAACACGGGCTTTGACTCTTTTGGCAAAAGGTCAAAAGACTCTTTCCCTAAATGAGCTTGCCAGTCACCTGGAAATCGTTGTCTATCTAAGGTTAAACTAACATTTGCCTTTGCAGAACTTGGGTTTTCGACTCTGAACCTTAAGATAATTGGCATCCCGTCACAGGTATAAACACTCCAAAAACTTCTACAAGCTAATTTAAACCCATATTTAGGTTTATCGATTGAATCTTCAGAACTATGGACAGCCACACCCCATGCCCAAAAATCCCCTTCTTTAATATTTTTCCAGGAAATAGAGGTGATGGCACTTTCTCCAGGGGCAATGCTCGGAATAACCGCAGTTCCAATCAAAGAGTTTTCTTCATAAGAAAAATATGTATTCGCCTGATTGGCATAGAATTTTACCGTTATATCTTTAGCCTCTGAATCTCCAATATTAGATATTCGGGCAAATAATTTATTGGGTTTTCTGATTACCGGAAATTCATCGGGTTTCCCATCATCATTATTATCTAACCAGATATCCGGGCTAAGCCAAAAAATTTTATTCCCTGAAACAGGAATTCCCTTATCTACAAGACTATCCTTGATTAATAAATTTTGGAATGGAGAGGTACAGCCACTTAAAGATATTGCTAATAAAGATATTATTACATACGGATATTTTTTCATCTCTTTATTCCTTTTACCTCGTAGAAATGTTTTTCTACCCTGTCTAAATAAGTTTGGGCAGCTTTTATAATAGTTCTGGTATAGCGTTTTGTAGGGGGATTAACCTCCCTATTTATCTTCTCGACAAAGATACTTCGGCGCTCAACCTGCGAAGTACCACTTCGCCCGGTATAGACAGATTTTACCCATGCCATTTTAGTTATAATCGGATGTTGGTGATATTCCGATAGATGATGTGCGGCTTGAGCCGTATGATGCATCGCCTGATAAGTACTATAGACCGCTTCTTCATAAATCCCTTTTTTAAATAACTCCCTTGCCGCACCTAATAGTTTATGTCCCGTGAATAGTCGTTTATAAATCTCTTCTTCTATCTCCTTTTCGATAAATGAAACCTTTTTATGAGTTGGTATCTTTTGGCTGAGTAACTCATGTGGTTTTTTAGATAAATAAGAAATATTTTCCTCACACTCTTCCAACATATTACTTATCTGCTCGCTTAGATGATGAATCATAAGTGCTTCCGGAACAAATCCCAGCTCGATTAACACCTTGCCGAGCCGTTTCTTAGAGTTTTTCTGCTCTAATAGTGCCTGGTGTAGTTGCTCTTTAGTTATCACCCCTTCCTCGGCTAATATTTCACCAAGTAGCAACCTTTCTGACATTAGAGGTTCCTCCCAAACAGTGAGTCTCTTCCTCAAAGAGTGTAAGTTGGGCTAATATGTTTTTATCTTCGTAACTTTTTAACCTTAATTTATATCTTTCATCTATCCTACCATTATTTAATCTATCTAATATCATTTTATAGTATTTTTCATCAATCTCAGAAGATATATATTGTCTTTTTAATATTTTACACACTTCAATTTCTGAACCACTACCACCAAAAAGAATCAAAATTATATCGCCTTCCATAGTACAACTTTTTATGAGCATCTCAGAAAGTTTTTGTGGAATCTGGCAAGCATGAAATGTTTTCTCTTTGCTGATATTCTTTACCAGATCAAAATATAACCAATCATAGGGCATTCTTCCTTTTGAACCATTGGATAGGTTCTGTAAAATTCGCTTGTCTGTAGGATTTTTATAAGGAACAGCCACATTATCTTTATAAAACTTACTCTCCTTTGTCTTTCTACAATGCAAGACATTTCTGTGTGCAGTAGTAAAACGATTTGGTGAGTGTCCTACATTTGTATTATAAACCCAGGCATAATCCAAAACTTCGTAACAAACACTATCTAAATATTTAACCCGCAAATGTGCATTTTGTTTTGGATAGTTGATTAAAAACATATTCCCCGTATCTTTAAGAACTCTGAGTGATTCTTTTGCTAACTCGATATACCACTCAATATATTCATCAAAGTTTTTAGTATAAGATTTATCTCCATATTTTATACCCACATTATAATCAGGATCTCCATAGACCATATCTACACTTCTATCAGGCAGCTCTTTCAAAAGCTCCATTATATCTTTCAAGAATACCTTATCTAAGTATTTTTCTATAATATTATTTTCCATCTTACTTACCTTCTTATAAATTATGTTTTTTACTGATTATTTTTACTAATTTATTATCAAAGATTAAGTTATTTCTATTCTTACAAATTTGAAAGATTTCAGATATAACTTCGTGCTTTTTATTTTCCATACATCTTTTACCTTAAACTTAAGCTGCAGGAAGAGGGCCTGATGCCACGAGTTTTTTTCTTCTTGTATCTATAACGGCAGCAAATCCTTCTAATGTTCTTGAACCCAGTAGTTTCAAATCACCTTTTCGACCAAAAACTACTTCATCTATAGTTTCAAACTCACCAGTTTTAATTACAGCATATCCTATATCCCGCGTAATCCTCTCTCCATTAGCCATCAGAAAAGGAATATCCTTTTTTTTAACTGTAATGGAAGCCTCTGTCAAATCTTCTTCAGGAATCCATGTATATTCAGAGCCTGTGTCAACCATCAGTTTCTTTACAAATACAGACTTCTTTGAAGAATGTATATTTTCAATAATGCCATCCACATAAAATATTCCCATAAATGCCTCCTTAAGACAGATACTCATGGATAGACAAAGCGGCTTTTTTACCGGCACCCATAGCCGAGATAACCGTTGCCGCACCGGTAACAATGTCCCCACCAGCATAGACACCGTCTAATGATGTCTTTAAATTCTCATCAACCACAATATTTCCTCTTTTATTCAATTCCAATCCTTTGGTCGCCTGTAAAAGCAAAGGATTTGGACCCTGTCCTAAAGCCGAGATAACCGTTTCTACCTCCATCGTAAATTCCGAGCCAGGAATAGGAATTGGTTTGCGACGACCACTTTCATCCGGTGTTCCTAATTCCATCCGGATACATTCCATGGCTACCACCCAACCCTGAGCGTTGCCAAGTATTTTTGTAGGTGCGGTAAGCAATTTAAAGATAATTCCTTCTTCCTGGGCGTGATGAACCTCTTCGGCTCGCGCCGGCATTTCCTCAAAGCTCCTCCGGTAGACGATAGAGACCTCTTCTGCCCCAAGCCGTAAGGCACATCTGGCCGCATCCATAGCTACATTTCCGGCACCGACTACCGCTACCTTTCTGCCTACCTTAATTGGTGTATCATACTCCGGGAATCTGTAAGCCTTCATCAGATTGGTTCGAGTCAAAAACTCATTTGCCGAATAAACACCATTCAAATTCTCACCAGGAATACCTAAAAAATAAGGCAAACCTGCACCCGTCCCAATAAAGATAGCTTTAAAGCCATCATTACCAGGCGAGCCTGTCTTTAATTCATCGATGGTATTTGTCAGTCCCACGACTACATTTACCTCAATCTTCACACCCAATTTTTTAATATAATCTACCTCTTTATTAACTATTGCCTTGGGCATCCTGAACTCCGGAATTCCATATCGTAAGACCCCGCCTGTATCATGCAGGCTTTCGAATATGGTCACCTCATAACCCAATTTAGCCAGATCTCCAGCGCAAGTCAGTCCTGCGGGACCTGAACCAATTATGGCTACCTTTTTACCAGACGGGGTAATTTGGGGGATAGTCAATCCCTTTTCATTATCAGCGGCGGCTCTCTCTAATCGCCCAATCGCCACGGATTCGCCCTTTTTACTTAGAACACATAACGCCTCACACTGTGTTTCCTGGGGACATACCCGGCCACATATTGCCGGCAGATTATTCTTTTCCTTAATTATAGCAATGGCACTCTGAAAATCGCCATTAGCGATAAAATCAATAAAACCAGGAATATCTACCTCTACCGGACAACCTTCGATGCATTTTGGCTTTTTACATTTAAGGCATCTATTTGCCTCTTCAATAGCCTGTGCAGGTAAATATCCTAAGGCAACCTCGTTAAAGTTTTTTATCCGCTCTTTGGCACTTTGAGTTGGCATTGCCTGTCTTATCTTCAACATCTAATTCTCCTTAAAAAAACTGCCACACTGTTGGTAATCAGATGCAGCGACTGGTTAGGCGGCCATTGCTACAGCTAACCTTCTTTCGTTTTGGATAATAATTTTAGCCTCTGGATTCTCAGGAGGAACTGGAAGTCCTTGTTCTTTCAGTAAATCAACATGTTCTTTTATTCCCCACTTAGCCTTGTATAAACAATCTTCTACAGAATGTCCTATGCCCGAAAACCCCTCCATGTCAGGTGAATAAAAACCAAAATAATCTGGTTCTTCAGTGGCTTCAACTACTAATGAGTATGGTAATTCAATCATCTCGTTCTCCTTATGTTTGCTTGATTCCGGCAGCCTTTAGAATACTATGGCAAGTACCTGTGGGAACCTCCTTTGAACCATGGTAATCAATTCGAATCAATTTATCCCATCCAGGTTTTCCATAGTATCTTATTGAACCCTTCTGTTTCACAATCCTAAATCTATTTTCTTCTAATAGTTTGACGAGTTCGCTGAATTTCATATAGTTTTCTACATATCGTTTGGCTTAATGGTCAGGATGAGCGACCGGCGTCAGTCAGTCCGCTCCAGATTGCTGTTAGTTTTTCATACTCCTGTCCGCAGGCTCGAGAATCAACTATCGTTTTTCAAACAGCAACTGCCATTTTCTTTAACTCCTTCCATTTTCTCATATCTTTCCATGGCTACTTTCTCTTCCTCTACAAATCTCACCTGTCTCTGCATCAATTCGTTAAAATCCACTAAATGCCCATCAAATCCAGGTCCATCAACACAGGCAAATTTTGTCTGTCCACCCTCTGTAACCCTACAAGAACCACACATCCCTGTGCCATCAACCATAATCGAATTTAAACTAACCAATGTTGGCGTATCAAATTTTTTGGTCACATGGCAACATGCCTTCATCATCGGTAAAGGACCGATGGCGATAACCAAATCCGGCTTTTGTTGGGATTGCAACAACCTTTCTAAGACCTGCGTCACGAATCCATGCTCACCATAAGAACCATCATCGGTACAAACATAAAGTTCGTTACTTACCGCCTTCATTTCTTCCTCTAAAATAATTAAATCCTTGCTTCTGGCACCAATAATCGCGACAACCTCAGCCCCGGAGTTTTTTAATGCCCGTGCCTTAGGATACACAGGTGCTACTCCAACACCGCCCCCAACGCAAATTATCCTTTTGTGTGAACCGGTTACCTCTATAGGTTTACCGAGTGGACCAACAAAATCCTGAAGTTCATCTCCGGCTTTTAACCTTCCTAATTGTCTGGTTGTTTTGCCTACTTCCTGGAAAATGATACTTATCGTTCCTTTCTCCGAATCGTAGTCATAAATGGTTAGAGGTATTCGCTCGCCCTGCTCGTTTATCTTAAGGATAATAAATTGGCCCGGCTTGCAGGCATGAGCTACCTTTGGAGCATCAACCACGAACAATTTTATCTCCGTAGCTAATTGTTTTGCTTCTAAAATCTTATACATCGCTCACCCATTTTTAAACCCTAAATGTACTGTCGCTACCCCACCCAATAGGTTAAAATATTGGACTTCCACAAATCCTGCCTTCTCCATTAATTTCTTTAAACCCTCTTTGTCAGGTAAATATAAATCCAGAGATTTTGGAAGATAATTATATGGTTCTTTATCCCCATGAAATATCCTTCCCAAAAGCGGTAGGATACGGTAAAAATAAATCCGATGGAGTCCCTTCATCACTAAACCAGTTGGTTTAGCGGCATCTAATGTAATTAATCTTCCCTCTGGCTTTAGTACCCGCTCAACCTCATTAAATATCCCAGAAATATTTAAATGTCGTAACCCAAAACCAATAGTTACCACATCAAAGGTATTTTCCTTAAACAGGAGACAAATCTTGCTGTCTATGGAATCACAAACTCTGACGCTGTGGCTTTCTCTAAAACCTTGAATGGATGTGGCAGGAAGGCTTGCCTTCTTGAGTTCGATTCTATCGCTCAGTCCGATTTTTTTTATCTTCTCCTTCCCAATCTCCAGCATCTCATCACAAAAGTCCAGGCCGATAACCCGTATCCCTTCATTTTCTTTAGCCGCACAAATAGCAAAATCAGCCGTGCCGCTACAAAGGTCAAGGATTAAATTTCCCGGAATTAATTGTGCCTTTGAGATAGCAAATTTACGCCATTGATGATGAAACCCAAAACTAATTATCCCATTTAATCTATCGTAATTATGGGCAATATTAGAAAAAAGCTTTTGGACATAGTGTTTTCTTGTATCTTTTAATTCTGAGTCCATCATATTATAAAAAACTAAAACTATATTATATTATCATAAATAATGTAGAATGTCAATAGAAAAATTCAACCACAGGGTAATCGCTCAGTGAACGGTGGGAATTTCAAACCAAAAGACCATTTAACTTCTCTATTTTTTATGTCGATATAAATTAAAAAATCAGTCTCTTGGAGACTGGTTCAAAAACGCATTAGATACTATTTTGGAGGATTCAAAGGGCATAATTTATGAGTTAAGGAGGAAATTTAAAGTTAAAGAAAAAACAAAGGGACAAAGAACGAAAATACCTACAAAAAGATGACCGTTATCTATTACTTTTCTGTTATTTTAGGAAGACTTATCCACTTCCTGTCTTCACAGGGACAAGATTTTTCGACCTGTGCAATCAAGTACCTTATAAACCGCTAAAGCGGTTATTTTCTTCCATTATTTCTTGGTTCACCCCGATAAATCGGGGTGTTATTCTCACCCTTATTGAGTTTAACACCCTGATTTATCAGGGTGACACGAACATTAACACACAGGACTAACCGCTTTAGCGGTTTCCAATAAAAAGATTGGCTGCACAGCTCGCAATTTTTCGGTATCGGTAAAAGATTACCTGACCCTATATTTAATTTCAAGATAGACATCTTGAGGTGTAATAAAAACCCCACCCGGCTTACCATAAAAATGCACTGGTGACTTTCCCCCAACAGCCAATCTTACATCTTCGACCATTTGTCCTAAATTCATCTCAACTACTAAAAAAGCCCCTGGATTAACCTCGCTTATAATTTTAGTTGGAAAAGGGAATAGTGTTATGGGTCTAATCAGTCCGGCTTTTATGCCTTCTTTTCGGAGGCGGGTTATGGCCTCTTTACAAATTCTGGCAAGTGGACCAAAGGCAACGATTATTATCTGGGCATCTTCAGTTTGCCAGGTTTCAAACGCAGTTTCCTTTTGCATCTCCTGATATTTTTTCTGCAGTTTCCAATTATGTGCCTCTAATGCCGGTGGGTCAATATACAACGACTTGATGATATTTGGCTCTCTGTTTTTGGCGCCGGTCAGTGCCCAGGTTTTAGGTGGAAGTTTAACCTTTTCAATGGGTTTTAATTCAACCGGCTCAATCATCTGTCCCAAAAGTCCATCAGCTAAAATCATCACTGGATTACGGTAGGTATCAGCCAGGTCAAATGCTCTTTGGGTCAGATTCACTGCCTCCTGGACTGAAGCAGGGGCTAAAACAAGTAAATGGTAATCGCCATGACCACCACCTTTTACCGCCTGAAAATAATCAGCTTGAGAAGGGGCAATATTGCCCAGACCTGGTCCTCCTCGCGCAACATTTACAATTACACCGGGTAATTCACATCCAGCCATGTAAGAAATGCCTTCTTGTTTCAGGCTAATTCCCGGGCTGGAAGAGGAAGTCATTGCCCGGGCACCGGTAGTCGCCGCACCAAAAACCATATTTATGGCCGCTAATTCACTCTCTGCCTGCAAAAAGATTTTACCAATTTCAGGCAGTCTTTTAGCCATGTAGGCAATTAATTCATTTTGTGGGGTAATGGGGTAACCAAAGTAACAATCACAGCCGGCTAATATTGCCGCCTCAGCAATCGCCTCATTTCCTTTCATTAATACCTTAGTCATTTTGGATACCTCGATAGCTCTATCAAAATAAATCGGGACGGTTCATTTTATCGTTTTCCTTGTGATTTCTTGCAGAAATTGGAAATTGGAAATTGGAAATTAGGGAGAAATTCAAAATCATATCTTTTCTCTTGCCAATTTCCAATTTCTAATTTCCATTTTTTTACCCGCAAGATTTCAAACTAAAGTAAACCATCCCAATAAATCTCTTTCTCCTTAAACCTTGAACCCTCATTTGAACACCTCAATAGCTATATCCGGACAAATTACGGCACAGAAGGTGCATCCGCTACATTCATCAGAAGGGATAAAAGAGGCCGGACGAAAACCTGCCGGGTTTAATTCCTCACTCATCACAATTAAATTATGAGGACAAACCGTGGTACATAATTCACATCCTTTACATTTATTACTATCAATTACTATTTTTGCCATAATATACTCCACTGCCTCATAAATTATGATTATTGGAATAGTTGGAAATTAGAAATTGGAAATTGGGGAAAGAGGATACCTAATTTCTAATTTCCAAAATTATCACAATTTGTTAACCTTTAAGGTATATTAATTTACCAACTCAGAGGCAGGTACTACCTCAATCCCATATTCCTTTAATTTAGGCACCATTTCTGCCAATGCCTCAGCTGTAGCGACTTTAGTCGCATGTCCTATGCCAATGGCATAACCCTTACATTTAGCCCGATAGATAAGTTCACATATCCTCTCTTTCACATACTCCTTATCGTTTATATTGTCTAAGAAAACATCACGCTTATTTGTTCGTTGTGCACTGAGTTTAGCCAATTTGTAGGCTACCGACCGGCCTGTAGTCACACTATCAATAAAATAAAGGTTCTTTGTCTTAGCCGTATCTATCACGAATGACATAAGTTCTTTGTCAGCCGTAGCCTTGGACCCCATATGGTTATTAATGCCAACGACATGAGGAATATCATTTATTGCCCCGGTAAGCTCTTTTTCTACCACTTCCTTTGACATCCCGGTTAAAATAGCGTATTTATATGGATGCATGTTATGGTCAGCCTGACATAATTTATCTTCTGCCGTAGTTTTTGAATTACCACAATATTCCATAGGCATATGGAGCATTACCTCCATTCCATTCTCATGAGCCATATTAGCAATTGCCTTTGAATATTTCAATCCTGGCAGAACACTAAAGGTTAAAGGAACCCGTGTTTGGAAGAAGAGTTTTGTAAAGCCATTGATAGAATATCCGGCGTCATCAAGAATAATGACGATTTTAGCTGTTTTTGTGCCCATTTTATTAATCAGACCCAGGTAATAGGGTAAAACCTTTTCCTTTATTTCGGTCTTCTCTGTTACCGCCATCTTTTTGCCTGGCACATCTTTTTTAATCTTCTGCCTTTCTGTTACTTTGGGTAATTCCTCTTTCAGTTCTTTTTCTGCTATCTCAATTTCTTCCGGGGTAGGGATTTCTTTCGGAATTTGAAGATAAGCTATAGCCAGGGTAAAACTAAAAACACAGACAATAACGGCCAACCCCGTAGTTATACCCAGCAATAAACCATCCTTTTTCATTAAAACCTCCGAGTTAGATAAATAGGCTGAAGGTAGATATTCAGCCTTCAGCCTAAATATTTTACCACATAAAGGGCAGTCTGTCAAGATTTTTATTTTGAGTTGTCATTTAAGAATTAAAAGTGGACACTTTTAATTCTTAAATGACACCCCGTAATTTCCTGTTGCAATTATCTGAATAATATGGTATATTATAAGGTATGCTTATTCGTCAGTTAGCCGAAGAGGAAGAGATAAGAAGGTTATCACCTTATGCCATGTTTTCCGTTAGAACGCGGGGTAGAGAAAAGGAAGAACAAGGGTGTCCAATTCGGACTGTATTCCAGCGGGACAGAGATAGGATTATTCATTCCAAATCATTTAGACAATTAAAATATAAAACCCAGGTTTTTTTGATTCCCACACATGAGGCATTGAGGACAAGATTAACCCATACCATCGAGGTATCCCAGATTGCCCGGACAATTGCCAGGGCATTACGATTGAATGAAGATTTGGTAGAGGCTATTTCCTTAGGGCATGATTTGGGTCATCCACCTTTTGGACATGCTGGGGAATTGGCCTTAAATGAGGTCTGTCCCGGTGGATTCAGACATAATGAGCAAAGCCTTCGTGTAGTTGAAGTCTTAGAAAAAGAAGGCGTGGGGCTAAATCTAACCTTTGAAACAAAGGATGGTATTCTGAAACATTCGCGAGGCTCTACCAGCCTATTGGTTAATCCTGATGATTTAAAACCGATTACTTTAGAGGGAGAAATAGTCAGATTAGCCGATAGTCTCGCTTATGTCAATCATGATGTCCAGGATGCTATTTCAGCTAAGGTAATTAAACATAAGGATTTACCACAACAGGCTATTCGTATCTTAGGCGATAAACATTCTTCAAGAATTAATACCATGGTAGAAGATATGATTTCAAATAGCCAGGACAAGAATTCTATCTCTATGAGTGATAAGATTTTAGAGGCAACAAATACACTCAGAGACTATCTTTATGAAAATGTCTATCCTCTGCCAAAGATTATGCAAGAAGCGAATAAAGCTAAACGGGTGTTAGAGGAATTATTTGCGTATTTTATGGAAAATCCGGAGTTGGTTTTAAAGAAGATGAATTTTTTATCCCAGGATACCCCTTTAGCCAGAATAATTACCGATTTTATTGCCGGCTTAAGTGACCGTGAGGCATTATTACTATATGAGGATGTATTTCTACCAAAACCATGGATAGAAGGGAGATAAGGTATCAGGTATCAAGATGGTATTTTGGATTTTCGATTTTCGATTTTCGATTTTGGATTGAGGATTGAGAATATAAAAGTCCTCAATCCAAAATCATTACACCTGCTATCTGAATTGAGGAATATAAATGATTATTGATTTACATATCCACACATTAATAGGTTCGCATTGTAGTATAATTGAAATCAGGGACCTGATTATTCAGGTTAAAAGGCTAAAATTAGATGGTATCTGTATCACTGACCATAATAATACCGCTGGAATATGGCCAACCAAAAAACTCGGTGAAGAGGAAGGCATTAAGGTCTTTGGGGGGATAGAGGTGCGCACAAGGGAAGGGGATGTCATTGTCTTTTCTAAAGATATTGATACGATAAAAGTGCCAGTAGGTATAGTTGATTTAATTTCCTGGGTCCAGGAGCGAGAAGGGGTTATTATTCCTGTCCATCCCTTCAGGAGAGGTGTACCAAGTTTAGACAATAGGTTATATGAGATTCCAGGATTCGATGCCATAGAGATATTAAATGGTAATTGTACCCAGGAAATGAATATCCTGGCCTGGTTAGCCAGCCTTAAATTAAAAATTCCCGGGACAGGCGGCAGTGATGCCCATACCTTAAAGCAAGTAGGTAAATACGCAACTATGTTTGATGTCCAGATTGAAACTGAAGAGGAATTGATTAAAGCCATAAAATCAGGAAATTATCAAGCCGTAAGATGGACATAACTATAGAATTATCAATTATCAATTACTAATTAATAATTAACAATTGATAATTTTACGATAAGATTTTACTTGACAATTAATAAAAAATATGCTATATTGAATTATCGTAAGGTTTGTCGAGATGTAGCAAATCGACGCCTTGATTTTAAGAGGAGGTGGAACATTTATGATGGGGTTATTAAAAAAATGGTTTGTCAAGGATGAAAAAGGTCAAGGAATGGTAGAATATGGGTTGATTATAGGCTTGATTGCGGTGATTGTGGTGGCGATTTTTATCGCATTAGGCCCTCAGATTAAAAGTTTATTTCAAGGGGCTGTCTCAAGTGGACATATAGAGAAAATGGAAAGTGCAATGGAATAAGGATGAGGATAATCTTAAAATTTGTGGAACAACTTAAAATATTATGAATAAATAGGACCCTACTATAAAAAGTGGGGTCTTATTTTGTAAGTGTCGATGTAAGCATTCAGCCGTCAGCGGTCAGATGAAAAACTGACGACTGATACCTGAACGCTTATGAGGATTAGAAACTATGCGGGTAATAATTTTAGGTGCCGGAGAGCAGGGTAGGGTTGTCTTAAATATCCTGACCTATGATCGAGAACACCTGGTAATAGGGTTTATTGATGTTTGTAATAATCCCCAAATATGGAAGACACAGGTTAAAGGGATTGAGGTTTTAGGGGGATTATCTCTATTGCCGCAACTCTATAAAAATAAGGTGGAAGGGGCTATTGTTGCCTTTGGAAATAATAAAAGGCGGGTAGAATTAGCCGCTGATGTAAAAAGAATAGGTTATTTACTTATCAATGCCATCGCCCCAAGTGCGGTTATCTCAAAATGTGTTACATTAGGTGAAGGAATAGTTATCTGCCCCAATGTATCTATCAATCCTGATGTTAAAATTGGGGATAATGTGATTATTAATACAGGGGCAATTGTTGAGCATGATTGTATTATAGAAGACGGTGTCCATATTGCCCCTGGTGTTCGTTTGGCCGGCGGGGTAAAGGTTAAAAAAAATGCCTTTGTTGGTATTGGGGCTACAATTATCGATGATTTGATTATTGGTGAAAATTCTATAATCGGCGCAGGTGCCGTAATTATCAGAGATGTGCCAGATAATGTAAAAGTGGTAGGTGTGCCAGGGAGAATTATTAATTGATAATTATAAAAGGGGTGGATAATGTATGTGGATAAACGAAGTCGTCGAAAGCAATTTGGGGCGAGGCTCTGCAAGAGCCAAATCGTCAGATTGTGTGAAAACTCTCAATCCATCTTTCATTGATATGATGATGGCAAGATGTGTAAAAGAAATCAGGAAAAATGCTCTAACCAAGTTCCAGGTTTCAA
>JASEHU010000289.1 GCA_030018635.1 bacterium | reverse complement strand
TTGTCTTTTAATCTATGAAAATCTGTGAAATCTGTGGATATATTGATTGCACAGCTCGAAAAGTTTTGGAAAAGGAGGGAGTTTGAGGGAGGAAAAACCTTTTGAAAAAGGTTTTTCCTCCCTCAATTCCCTCCCCTTTAAAAAGTTGGGGAATTTCTAATGAATAAGAGTTTGAGGATAACGGTGAAGGGAATTGTGCAGGGTGTGGGATTTAGACCATATATCTATCGGCTGGCAAATAATTTCTCATTGTGTGGTTGTGTTTATAATACCTCATCCGGGGTGGTAATCGAGGTAGAAGGTGATGAGAATGGGGTTTTAGGTTTTATAAAGAGTTTTCCTGCCAGTGTCCCGCCTTTAGCCAAAATAGATAATATTGAGATAGAGAGTTGTTCATTAGAGAAAAGAACTCAATTTGAAATAATAGATAGCTTACCGGAAAAAGGAAGGTTCGTTTCTATTTCACCGGATATGGGTATCTGCAGGGATTGTCTGTCTGAGATGCTCTCTCCTTCTGATAGAAGATACAGATACCCATTTATAAATTGTGTAAACTGTGGGCCGAGGTTTACCATTATTCAGGATATTCCTTACGACCGGGATAAAACTACCATGCGTAAATTCCGCATGTGTCCTATTTGTAGAAAAGAGTATGAGTCACCTTCTAACCGTAGATACCATGCCCAACCTAATGCCTGTCATAAATGTGGGCCATCGGTTTGCCTGTTAGACAACGACGATTCTGAAATAGAGTCTATTGACCCGATTCAACAAGCATCGAACCTACTACAGCAGAGCAATATTATTGCCATTAAGGGTATAGGTGGATTTCATCTTGCTTGTGATGCCACTAATGATATGGTGGTTCAAGAATTAAGAAAAAGGAAGGGTAGAGAAGAGGATAAACCTTTTGCAATTATGTCCTTTGATTTGGCAACTGTTAAGAAGTATTGTAAGGTAAATGATGAAGCAGAGCGGTTATTAACTGCACCGAGCAAACCGATTGTATTACTTGAAAAGATGCCTAACTGTTCCATTTCAACCTATGTTGCCCCGAATAATAATTACCTTGGTGTGATGTTACCATACACACCGCTGCATTATCTGTTACTTCTTTCACTAAAGCCTGAAATCCCTGCTTTAGTGATGACAAGTGGCAATTTCAGTGATGAACCGTTGACAAAGGATAATGATGAGGCTATAAAAAGGCTGGGTAAGATTGCCGATTATTTTCTGATGCACAATCGTGATATTCACAGCCGTTGTGATGATTCGTTGACCAGTGTAATTAATTCAAAAAAGACAATTATCAGACGCAGTCGGGGATATGCCCCTTTACCTATTGTCTTAAAACTTAGTGTAGGGCAAATACTTGCTGTCGGGGCAGAGTTTAAAAATACATTCTGCTTAACCCGTGATAATTATGCCTTTTGCTCTCAACACATTGGTGACCTGAAGAATTATGAGACGCTAAAATATTTTAAAGAGAGTATTGAGCGTTTCAAAAGGTTATTTCGGATTGAGCCAGAGATAATTGCCCACGATTTGCATCCTGATTATCTCAGCACTAAATTTGCCCAGGAGTCTTCCTATCCTTTATTTCCTATCCAGCACCACCATGCCCATATTGCCTCCTGCATGGCTGAAAACGGTGTAGATGAGAAGGTAATTGGCGTGGCTATGGATGGAACTGGATATGGAACTGATGGTAATGTATGGGGTTGTGAATTTTTGCTAACAGACTATTCTGGATTTGAACGGGCAGGACACCTTAAATATCTTCCTCTGCCTGGTGGTGATAAGGCAACTGAAGAACCCTATCGGATGGCGATAAGTTATCTTTATTCAGTATTTGGAGAGGCAATTCCATCCCGTTTTTTAAAAAGGTGGGGGGACGAAAAGACCTTATTTATCATAAAGATGCTCAAACAGGGGTTAAACTCACCTCTGACCTCAAGTGCGGGACGTTTATTTGATGCAATAGCCAGCATTCTTGGTCTTAGGGATAAGGTTAATTATGAGGCTCAGTCGGCTATCGAACTGGAAATGATTGCTGATGAACATGAAAAGAGCGGTTATGGGTTTGAAATCTATGGAGAGGGAGATACCCTTATTATAAACCCAACAAAAACTATCTTCGATATTGTTGGTGATATGGACAGCGGGGTGCATTTATCCGTTATTTCCGCCAGGTTTCATAATACAGTGCTTGGTTGGACATTAGAAATCTGCCGCAGGATGAGGGATAAAACCGGGATAAACAAAGTGGCATTATCAGGTGGTGTCTTCCAAAACCATTATTTATCAGAAAGAATAAACCCCCATCTTGAGGAAGAAGGGTTTATGGTCATTTCTCACGCAGAGGTACCCACGAATGATGGTGGGATTTCATTGGGACAGGCGGTTATTGCCGGTAATCGGGTAATTAGTAAGTAGGTAATCGGTAATCGGTGATCGGTAACAACCAATAGATACTTTTTCTTTACCGACTTGCCTGTGCCGTGCATGGCAGATAGGTAACCGATTACTGATTACCCGATTACCGATCACCGATTCTCAGGAGGTAGGAGAAAAATGTGTCTTGGTATTCCAGCAAAAATAGTTAAAATAAATGGTTCTATAGCTGATGTTGAGATAGGCGGGATTGAACGGAAAGCCTCGCTTGACTTACTTAAAGAGGCAAAAGTAGATGATTATGTTATTTTACATGCCGGGTTTGCTATTCAAAAACTGGATGAAGAAGAGGCAAAGGAGACATTGAGGCTTTTGGAGGAAATTGGTATATGAGGGGATGGTTCACTTTTGTGTGAAAGATTGCGGTTAAAAAAATGGAAATTAGAAATTGGAAATTGGGGGGAGATGATGAAACGAGTCTACGAGTTGGATGTTTATAAACTGGCAGAAGAATTGTCAGATATGATCTGGTACGATTTTGATAAGTGGAGCAAAAAGGTTCAAAATAGTGTGGGTTATCAGATAATACGGTCATCTGACAGCATAGCTGCAAATATAGCGGAAGGATATGGGTGGTATACTCCACCTGACAGGAAAAAGTTCTATTTATATTCAAGAGGATCGTTTGAAGAGACAAAGTCATGGTTGCGAAAACTGATCAGGCGGAAAGTCTTATCTGAGTCAGATGAGATAAAATACAAGGTAATAATTGATAATCTTGGCCCTAAATTAAATGCGTTTATCAACAGTACAA
>JASEHU010000288.1 GCA_030018635.1 bacterium | reverse complement strand
GAATAGAAAATCAACGCAACTCCTTGCCTCCTAACAACTTAACCCCAAAATGCTGGCGGAACATCCGCTTCAAGGGTTTGTTCAGGTAAAACGCTGGCATGCGTGCCTACCATAATTACCTTAGCACCACTTTCCTCCTTGCATATTCGGGCACATTCAATATCTGAGTAAATCGACGGGGTGGTGGAATCCAAAACCACAAACTGGGGTTGTTTTTCCCGCACCAATTGGCGTAATTTCACCTTATCCCAACCAAAAGCAGGAAAATCAAGCAGTTCAACCTCTTCGCCTGCGTTTTCTAACACAGCCGTAGCATAAGCCAGCCAATCCGGTGGTCTGAGTGCCCGACCACGCGTCTTAGCCGGCCAACGCTGGCATCGACAAAAATCCTTAATAAATGGGGCGTTTATGACTAATATCTTCATTTTTGGTGATTTTGGATTTTCGATTTGGGATTGCGGATTGAAGAAATCGAAAATCGAAAATTATTCCTCTTTCCTTAAACTTACCGGCAGAGTAAAGGTAAAAGTAGTGCCCTCTCCCGGCTTACTTTCTACCCAGATATTGCCGCCATGGTGATTAATAATTTCTTTACAGATCGCCAGCCCAAGCCCGCTACCTTTGGGTTTATCCGTTAAGATGTCGGTTTTTACCTGGTAAAATCTATCGAATATCTTCTCCTGCTCCTCCGGTTCAATTCCGGTTCCTGTATCACTAACACTTATCCATATCTCCGATTGGTTATTTATCTTCTTTTCATCGGACACAAGTTCTATTTTTCCACCGGGGTCAGTAAAATTAGACGCATTATCTAAGAGATTAATCAGGAGCTCGACTAATTTATCCTCATCTCCAGAGAGTTGAGGAAGATTATCCACAACCTTTACCTTTAATTCTACCCTCTTTTTTTCGATAACTAATTTTATAGCATCCACCGCAGATTTAATTACTTTATTTATAGAGATCATTCCCATTTCCCAATAAAGTTGGCCGGACTCGATTCGGGATACCATCAATAAATTATTAATCAACCTGCTCAATCTATCACTTTCCCGACTAATAATCTCTAAAAATTCTGTTCTCTCGGCTGCATCTATATCATCCTCTAAGAGTATTTCTGTAAAGGCTTTTATTGAAGTCAATGGAGTTCTTAATTCATGAGAAACAGTATGTAAGAAGTCGGATTTTATCCTGTTTGCCTTTTCCAATTCTTTATTAACTTCTTCCACTTCCTTAAGAGAGGTTCTTAATATTCGAGTAGTTTTTTCTAACTCTGCATAAACAGATTCTACCTCTTTATTTACCTTATCAAGGTCTTTTTTTGTTTTTTCTAACTCTTCGACTAATCCAATTTTCTCAAGATTTCAATCAGGTTGCATTTTAATACTCCGGCTAAAAAAATAGGTCTTATAAGTCTTATAGGACCTATATTATTATACCACATTTTTTTAAGTTTTACAATGATTATTTTTAAAAATGTCAATTAAGATTGACAATAAATTGAGAATATGGTAGAATAGGGAAGATGGGAGATTGTAACTCAATCTTCCAGTTTGAGGAAACACAAGTAAGATGCTTGTGATACATAGGCTGGAGTTTCGTGAATTTACTCAATAGAATCACGAAAACACGAAAGGACGAAAGCACGAAAAAATCTATAGTCCTTTTCGTATTTTCTTAAATTTCGAGTTTTCGTGTTTATAATTTTTGGCAATTTAGGGTTTAACCTTAACATTACAATAATTCTAAACCCTTGTGTTTTCAAGGGATTTCAGCCCGTTAAAATTCACGAAAGTCCAGATAGGTAAAAGGATGACAAATCAATCTAAAACTAAATTTTATTGTCAGGAATGTGGTTATGAATCATTGAAATGGCTGGGGAAATGCCCTGGATGTGAGAAATGGAATACCTTCGCCGAAGAACTCGAAATCCCTGCATCTAAATATCCTTCTGTACCTCCTCAAGAATCAAAATCTGTTTGTGAAATCGAGGTGTTAGAGGAAGAGAGATTATTGACTAAAATAAATGAATTTGATAGGGTTTTAGGCGGTGGGGTAGTTCCCGGGTCTTTAATCTTGATTGGTGGTGACCCGGGTATCGGAAAATCAACTTTAGTTCTTCAATCTGCCAATAGGTTAAGTGCTGAATATGGCTTATTATTGTATGTTTCAGGGGAGGAATCAGGACAGCAAATTAAATTAAGGGCAATGAGGGTAAAGGCAGAGTCTAAAAATCTCCATATCCTGGCAGAATGTAATTTAGATTATATCATTGCCAAAATAGAAGAATTAAAACCCCAAGTAGTCATTATTGATTCTATTCAGACAATTTATAATCCGCAGTTTGGGTCATCTCCCGGTAGTGTTGGTCAGGTTCGTGAATGCACCACACAATTAATGTATTTGGCCAAGCAAAAACGGATAGCTGTTTTTATTGTTGGTCATGTGACCAAAGAAGGGGCTATTGCCGGACCAAAGATTTTGGAGCATGTAGTTGACACCGTGCTTTATTTTGAAGGGACTCAACATTATACATATCGAATTTTAAGGGCAGTAAAAAATCGTTTTGGTTCGACAAATGAGATTGGTGTATTTGAGATGCGAGAAAATGGGTTAATAGAAGTAAATAGCCCTTCAGCCGCATTTCTATCGCAAAGACCGGTAGGGGTTTCAGGCTCAGTTGTTACCGCAAGTGTAGAAGGAACAAGACCTATCTTAGTGGAATTGCAAACCTTAGTTAGCCCGACTAACTTTGGTCTGGCAAAAAGAGAAACACTCGGTGTGGATTATAATCGCACCGCCCTGTTATTGGCTGTTTTGGAAAAACGCATGGGATTACACCTTGGAATTTATGATGTTTTTGTCAATGTTGCCGGTGGAATGAAGATAATGGAACCCGGGGCAGATTTAGGGATTGCCTGTGCTGTAGTCTCAAGCCTTAAGGATAAACCAATAGACCCTAAAATAGCTATTGTTGGAGAAGTGGGATTGGCCGGAGAGGTTAGAGGAATAAGTTATATTGAAAAGAGAATTGAAGAAGTCGCTAAACTTGGATTTAAAAAGTTTATTTTACCGCAGTATGATTTAGATGATTTGAAATCTTATCCAATTGAGTTGATAGGGGTTAAAAATTTAAAAGAGGCACTGGAGAAGATATAAAGAAGGAAGTTAAAAGTCAGATTGTGCGAAAAGTCATTTTAATCTTACGAGAATACAGTTAAAATGTAGA
>JASEHU010000287.1 GCA_030018635.1 bacterium | reverse complement strand
CAAGTAGCCGCCAGCCTTAATCTGTCCAATTCTTCATTGATAGAGGAATCCTTTTCAATGTAAGTATCTGTAGCCGGTAAATAAGCCTCTGGTTGGTAATAATCATAATAACTAACAAAATATTCTACCGCATTATGTGGAAAAAAGCCTTTTAACTCATGATAGAGTTGAGCGGCTAATGTCTTGTTATGGGAGATAACCAAAACAGGTTTGTTGATTTCCTGGAGGACATTGGCTACGGTAAAGGTCTTCCCTGAGCCTGTAACCCCTAATAAGGTTTGATACTTAAATCCTTCATCTATTCCTTGAGTTAACCGGACAATCGACGCCGGCTGGTCCCCACATGGTTTAAATGGAGCTGTTAATTCAAATCGTGCCATTCGTATTCATACCTCAAGGTTAAAAAAATTAGTCGTAGCCGCGGCTATAATTTTGGCTGTCTCTTCCTGAGCAAGGTGTTTTAGGCTTGAGATCGTCTCTAAGGCATATTTCAGGTTAGCCGGTTCATTCCTTTCTCCTCGAACTGGAGCCAAAACTGGGGAATCAGTCTCAAGCATCAGGGAGTCTATTTTTAGGAATTTAACTAAATTTTGCTTCTGAATGGAGTGGACGACTGTTGTGGGAATAGTGAAATAAAAGCCTGCCTCCTCCCCTTTTTTTGCCCAGCCACATTTCCCATCAAAGGCATGCATCAATACCTTTTGTGGCGGGTCATCCAGCAATATCTCCATGGCATATTTACCGGCACTACGGGAATGGACAATGAGTGGTAAATTCAACTCTTTTGCCAGGACAATCCATTCCTTGAAAAGTCTTCTCTGTATCTCCCTTTGTTCCCCCTCTACCCAATAATAATCTAACCCAACCTCTCCAATCCCTACTATTTTATCCCTATTGTTCTTGATGAATTCCCGAATTCTTTTTATTTCGCCTTCATCAAAAAGGATAGGGCTACATCCCACCGTAAGATAAACATAATCCTTATATCTCTGGACAATCCTGTCCGCCTTCTGAATCTCATCAAAATTTACGGTAGAGATAATAATCTTTACCACACCGGCATCCTTTGCCCGTTGTATGACCTGGTCTAAATCCTGATTAAATTCTTTATCCGCAAGATGACAATGAACATCTATTATCATTTTTCTTCACCAAACAGAATTTTAATGAGTTTTAATGCCTCTTCTCTATCCCTTTCTATCTCTTCAATACTTAATTCTTCCTCTGTCAAACTGGGATAGCGTTCTGTAAAATAATAACTTGATATACGTTCACATAATGGATAGGGATATAAAGAATCTCCACTCATAAAGTCACCCCTTTTTCTAATATCTCTTTTATAAATTGGTCTCCAACATTAACCCTCTTTTTAAATTCCTGCTGAGTAAAGATAATAGGAGCAACAGGAAGACCTTTACGCAAATCTCTAATAAGGGCTCTAACATGTGCCATTCTCTCAAAAAACCGTTCTTGCGTCCTGACAATGATGAATAAATCCACATCACTATCTTCTGTAGCTTCTCCTGTAGCATAAGAACCAAAGAGGATAATCCGCTTTGCTTTGTATTCTTTCTTTAATCTTTCCGCTATTATTTTTATTTGTGCAAGTGTATCTTCATTCATCTAATCTTCTCCAAAAATTATTTTTTCTTTTAGTTCTGCATTTTTGAGATTCTAAATCTTTTCTATTCCCACATTATCTCCTTAGCCTCAAACACCGGCCCCTCAATACATACCCTTTTGTATGTAGTGGATTCACCTTTAACCTTTATGGCACAACCAAGACAGGCCCCTATGCCGCAGGCCATCCTTGATTCTAACGAGACCTGGCAGGATAAATTATGTTCAGAGGAAAATATGGATATTCTTTTTTGCATCGGTAGTGGCCCACAAGCAAAAATGGATAAGGAGGTATGTAATAAGGCATTTAATAAATCTGTGACCAGGCCTTTATGCCCATAACTTCCATCCTCGGTGGCTATCCTGACCTCGATACCCAATTTTTTAAATTCCTCCTCACAAAGTACCTGATCTTTAGTCTTTCCACCAATCAGGACAATTATCTGACGAAGGTGGTGTGCCTTTTGAGCCAGGAAGAATAACGGGGCAATACCCGCTCCACCACCTATAAGAACCATTGTCTCATTTCCTGCCACAGGGAATTTAAACCCATTGCCTAATGGGCCCAGGACATCCAATTCCTCTTCCGCCTTTTTTTTAGATAGCAAGGCGGTACCTTTCCCTACAACCCTGTATAAAATCTCAAACTCACCCGTATCCTTTATAGAATGGATACCAAATGGTCGTCTTAAAAGGGGCTCGGAATTATTACTAACCCTGATATGGAGAAATTGCCCTGGTGTAGAAGTCCTGACTATCTCTGGCGACTCAAGAGCCATCTTGTAATATTCCGGGGCTATTTTCTTGTTTGCCAAAATTTTTATTTTAGTTTGGAGCATCTTCTTTCCTTTTAAAATAATAGGTCTTATAGGTCTTATAAAATAAAAGAAAATCCTACAGGTCAAAAAACCTTACTGTAATCTCATCCAAAATATTTATCTCAGCCGCTCGTCCACGCAAGGCCGGGGCAAGTTTAACGACTAATGTCTTGCCAAGCATTGCTTTTCCTTCTTGCTCATGGATATGTCCGCAGATGTTCAAACATGGTTGTTTTGCCTCAATAATCTTACGGATAGCGTGACTACCTGCACTTATTCCACCACCTACCGTATCTAATCCTGAGTTAAATGGTGGGGCATGGCTTAATAAAATCGTTTGACTATCAATCTGTAGCCTGTCTAATCCGGATTCTATTTTATCTTCCGGATATTCCGTTGGTGTGTGAAAAGGGGTGATATTACTTCCGCCAATGCCAACCACATTATATTCACCTATCTCCTTTCTTTTGTTATGGATACTTATTCCTTTATCCTCAAGTAATTTCATGACCTCAATGGTATCCATATTACCATGTATGGTTAAGGTCTGAGCTGGCACAATTTCAAGTAAATCCTCTACAAAATGGACATCCCCACTATTAGTCAAATCCCCAGCAATAAGCACCCAATCCCATTTTTCCTCTAATATCCTTTGAAGTTTAGCTATCACCTTCCGTTCACTATGAATATCTGTCAATGCAAGTAATCGCATCTTTACACCTCCTCGTATAATATGCTGGACTTTCGGGTGGTGTCCGTGAATAGCTAACTTGTGTAAAACAAGAGGATAAATT
>JASEHU010000286.1 GCA_030018635.1 bacterium | reverse complement strand
GATACCCCCAATATCAAATGGAATGACCCACTAACCTACTTCACAACTGATAACTAAGCGGTTACCCCACACACACATTTTATCTTCTTGACAGGAGATTAGAATAATGCTATACTAAAAACTGAACATGGATTTATTTGATGAGGAATTAAAAGATAATGAAAAGAGTCTTGCCTCGTTACCGTTGTCAATGAGGATGCGGCCCAGGATATTATCAGAGTTTGTCGGACAACAACATATTTTAGGGCAGGGAAAATTATTAAGACGGGCTATTGAATCCGACCGCATAACATCTATCATTCTCTATGGTCCTCCCGGATGTGGCAAAACCGCACTTTCTCAAGTAATAGCCAATATTACTAATTCCTATTTTGGACGATTAAATGCCGTTACCTCCGGGGTGACTGAAGTTCGTGAATTTTTACAACTTGCCCAATACCGTAAAAAATTTGAATCAAAAAAGACTATTTTGTTGATTGAGGAAATTCATCGCTTCAATAAACCTCAACAAGATGCCCTATTACCGGATGTAGAAGAAGGCAATATCTCTTTGATTGGCACTACGACCCAAAATCCATTTTTTACTATTAGCTCACCATTACTATCCCGGTCCCAAATCTTTCAGTTTAATCCCTTAACCTCAGAAGACCTGCGAATAATTCTAACGAATGCCCTTAAAGACAAGGAAAGGGGGTTTGGGAATTATCAGGTAGAGATGGATGAAGATGCTATGAAACATTTAATAAAAATTTCCGATGGGGATGCAAGACGGATATTAAATGCCTTAGAAATTGGAATTATGACTACCCCACCTGAAAAAGGCTTGCCTCGGAATGATAAGATTCATTTTACCCTGAAGGTAGCTGAGGAATCTATTCAACAAAAATCTATTGTTTATGAGGCGGATGATGATGCCCATTATGATACTATCTCTGCCTTTATTAAAAGTATGCGGGGTAGTGATCCTGATGCCGCCCTGTATTGGTTAGCAAAAATGATTTATGTCGGAGAAGACCCACGATTTATTGCCCGCAGAATCCTTATTTGTGCGGCTGAGGATGTAGGTAATGCCGACCCACAGGCATTGGCCGTAGCTACAGCGGCATTTCAGGCATTAGAATTTGTTGGCATGCCGGAGGCTAAAATACCGTTAGCTCAAGCAGTAACCTACATCGCTGGTGCACCTAAAAGTAATGCCGCATATCTTGGTATTGAAGCGGCCATGAAGGATGTAGAGGAAGAAACAACAAAGGAAGTTCCAAAACATTTGCGCGATGCCCATTACCAGGGTGCAAAAAAATTAGGTCATGGCAACAATTATAAATACCCACATAATTTTAAAGACCATTTTGTCCAACAGGAATATGTCCCAGAGAGAAAAACATATTATCAACCTACAAACCAGGGGTATGAGGCAAAAATCAAAGAAAGATTGGATGGATTAAAAGGTAGGAAGGCTGAAGGTAGATAGACTGAAGGATTTTTCTTTCTTCTTAACCTTCAGCTTATCTATAGTAAGTATTTAGTCAAAAGTTTCCATAAAATGGAATATCGAATGTAGAATGTTGAATGTAGAATGTCGAAGGAAAGCAAGACTTCATAATTCTACATTCTACATTCAAAAGATAAAGAAATTCCGCTAAAACTATGACAAGTTTTGGTTAATAGGTGCTATGCCTTCAGCCTAAACACCTAAACAGGAGGTAATAAAAATGATTACAGTTGGGATTTTGACTATTAGTGATAAGGGTGCAAAAGGAGAGCGGGAGGATAAGAGTGGGCAAGTAATTATGGAGCTTATTTCACCATTAAATGTCCAGGTAACTGAATATAAAATCATCCCGGATGAGAAGGAGATGATTATTGATAATCTCATACGGTTAGTGGATGAATTGGGTTGTGAACTTGTCTTAACTACTGGTGGAACAGGATTATCACCCCGCGATGTAACCCCGGAGGCAACAAAAGAAGTAATAGAAAAAGAAATACCGGGATTTGGTGAAATAATGAGGACAATTGGCTTTAAGTCCACCCCTCATGCCCTTTTATCAAGGGCTATGGCCGGCACAAGGAAACAAAGTTTGATTATTAATTTACCTGGTAGCCCCAAGGGTGTCAGGGAATGTTTAGAACTTATCTTACCATCTATCCCGCATGGAATTAAGGTATTAAAAGGGCAGGGACAGGAGTGTGGGAAAGCAAGCAGGTAAGCAAATTAAGATTCATATGAGCTTTCCTCCCTTTCACCCTTCCTTACCTGCTTACCTTCTCCACGGTAATTGCTCATGAGTAATGGTTGTACGCTTACGAAATATCAGTGCATTACCTTATATCTTTTTTCTTCTTTTAATAAATCCAGTTGCTCCCAATAGACCTATTCCAAGAAATAACATAGAAGTAGGTTCTGGAATAACAGCTTCAGCATCGTGGGAAAATGGAGCTTTTCTATTCCAGGTTTGTCCCTTATTACCCATTACAGTACCAACGGCATCAAAATGAACAAAGGTGTAACCACTCCAATCTATTTGAAGGCTATGAATATCACCCATATCAAAGCCACTTTCGCCAGGGTTGTAGTTATAGATAGTTTCACCAGCCGTACTTACCATTAAATCTGGTAAAGAGTACTCACAATAATAAGTTGGGAAGATACCATGAGGAGGCATCCGGGGAGGAGTGCCATAGATATTCAAGCTTATAGGAACGCTATTGATCTTAATATAAGCCCCACTCATCCCATTTTCAGCTGATATGATAGCGATATAAAGTTTGAGGTTAGTGATATAGTCTGCGTTACGTGGAGATGAGGCTCCCAAAACCTGCAATTCAAAATTGGAGTCGTAAGTTGTCCATGACTCGGTAGTGGAATCATAGGTAGAGCCCGGGATATAAAGTTGAAGGCTGGGTATGGCATAAGAAAGGGGAGTGATACCTACCAACCCTACTAAGGTAATAACCAAAATACTGATTTTCTTGAAAAACATTTTTTTTATCATTTTTTTATCCTCCTATTATATTTTTATCTTTTTTATCTTACTATATTTATTATACCACATAATTTTGGTTTTGTCAAGGGGTAAACTTAAATTTTTTACCTAACACCGATTATAATGAATTAGTAAATTAGAGAATAGGGGAGGAAGGCAATACTGTTCGGAATGAATTTTGGTAACACTTTAGCCATCAGAAGTATCTTAATGTAAAATGGATATTGTCCAATGAAAAATGTAAAATGA
>JASEHU010000285.1 GCA_030018635.1 bacterium | reverse complement strand
CTCTTACCTTCTCATCCTCTCAACTTCATCTTTCCACCGTTCACTGAGCGGTTACCTGAACCCATTAATTTTCCTTTGACTTTTCGTGAAATTTATGGTATAGTTTATCTTGATGGATATTTTAAAGGAGTTGAATCCACAGCAAAAAGAGGCCGTATTACATACCGACGGACCTTTATTGGTTTTAGCCGGTGCCGGCTCCGGCAAAACAAGGGTGATTACTTATCGCATTGCCTATTTACTGCATCAGGGAATACTGCCGGAAAATATACTTGGCGTTACCTTCACCAATAAAGCCGCAGATGAGATGAAAAAGCGGGTAGAGACTATTAATAACTCCTTTAGCCGACAAAGACTCTGGATTTCTACCTTTCATTCGGCCTGCGTGAGAATTCTACGCGCTCACCTTAAAAACCCTAATTTTACTATCTATGATGCCGATGACCAGAATAGTCTTATCAAGGAATGCCTGAAAGAGTTAAATGTTAGCCTGCAGCCCAAAGCCGTCTTAACCACTATCTCTCGTGCCAAAGAAAATTTAATCACCGCAGGAGAATATACACCTACAAATTTCTTTGAGCAAAGGATTAAGCCCCTGTATGAATTATATCAATCTAAATTAGACGAAAATAACGGCTTAGACTTCGATGATATTCTGATGAAGACTATTTTGCTCTGGCAGGAATATCCACAAATCCTGGAACTTTACCAGAATAGATTCAAATACCTATTAGTTGATGAATATCAGGATACCAATTATGTGCAGTATCTTTTTACCAGAATGTTAGCCCAAAGACATAGTAATATCTGTTGTGTTGGGGATGATGACCAATCAATTTATTCCTTCAGGGGGGCAGATATCAGGAATATCCTGGATTTTGAGAAGGATTATAAAAATGTAAAGATTATCCGATTAGAGGAAAATTATCGCTCTACCGATGTAATTCTTTCCATGGCTAACCGGGTCATAAGCCATAACATTGGTCGTAAGGGGAAAACGCTCTGGACACGGAAAACAGGGGGCTTGCCGGTCATAACTTATGTTGGTGCCGATGAGCATCAAGAGGCCTCCTTTGTGGCTAGAAAGGTGCTTGAGATAAGTGGAAAGGGGGGAGGGGGGACGACATTAAATAATTTCGCTGTCCTTTACCGGGTTAATGCCCAATCACGGGTTTTAGAAGAGGCATTTAGAAGGGCTAATTTGCCTTACTCGATTATCGGCGGGGTAAGTTTTTACGGCAGAAAGGAGATTAAGGATATTTTAGCCTATTTAAAGGTAATGGCTAATCCTCAGGATGCAGTAAGTTTAAAACGGATTATAAATGTTCCTACCCGCGGAATCGGAAAAACAACTATCCAAAAGATAGAAAATTCAGCCCGGGAGAAAGGCATATCACTATATTCTGCCTTGCAAGAAATACAAACAACAGAAATTTTACCACCAAAGGCTACCGCCGCTATCAAGAAATTTGTAGAATTAATGGATAATTTCATAAATCTAAAAACAACTAAAGGTGTGCTTGAATTAACTAATGAGGTGCTCGACAAAACAGGCTACAGACAAGAATTAAAGGAATTAGCCGAAAACGACAGGCTTGATAACATAAAGGAATTTCTTATTAGTATAGAGGAATTTGAAACATCGAATGAGGATAAGTCATTAGAGGCATTTTTAGTCAATATCTCACTTTATACTAATATTGATAACTGGGATGACACCTCACATAAGGTTAATCTAATGACCTTGCATTCAGCCAAGGGGTTAGAATTTAGTTATGTCTTCCTGGCAGGTTTAGAAGAAGGGATACTTCCGCATATAAATGCCCGTGATGAGGTGGAAAAAGAGGAAGAGCGGCGGCTTTGCTATGTCGGTATGACCCGGGCAAAGGAACAACTCTTTCTCTCTTATGCCATAAAAAGGAGATTATACAGTGGTAGTTTTGGCCAGCCATCACGGTTTTTGCTTGAGTGTAAGGGACGAATCTAAGACCAATATGGAATTTTCGATTTTGGATTTTCGATTTTCGATTGAGGATATAAGATTCCTCAATCCAAAATCGAAAATCGAAAATCCAAAATTGCGGAGAGCGGAGAAGAGGAAAAAGAATCTACGATGAAATTGACGGATTTTGATTATTACTTACCGAAAGAATTAATTGCTCAGCAACCGTTACCTCAACGAGATGAATCAAGATTGTTGGTTTTACATCGCAAGAGCGGAAAAATTGAGGATAGGATTTTCAAGGATATAACTGAGTATTTAGTTCCTGGTGATACATTAGTTTTAAATGATACCAAGGTTTTTCCGGCAAGATTATTTGGAATAGAGGCTTGCCTCGTTAATGGGCTTAAAAAAGTAGAGATATTACTCAGCAAGGAGCAGGAGAACCAGGTTTGGGAGGTTCTGATTAAACCGTCAAGAAAGGTTAAGGTAGGGGCAAAATTACAGTTTGGAGATGAATTGATAGGTGAATTGATAGAGAAAAGAGGCAGCCGCGGATTGGTTAAATTTGAGTATGAGGGTAATTTCTTTAAAATACTAAATAAGCTGGGCAAACTCCCCTTACCTCATTATATTAAAAGGGAGGCAAATGAGGCGGATGTCGAGCAATATCAAACGGTCTATGCCAGACATCGCGGGGCTATTGCCGCACCAACGGCCGGCCTACATTTCACACCACAATTGCTTGAGAAAATCGCAGGTCAAGGGATTAAGTTAGCCTTTATTACCTTGCATGTGGGTGTAGGTACATTTGCTCCCATTAGAAATGAAGATGTACTTGAGCATCACATGGAAGAGGAATATTATGAAATAAGTAGTCAGGCGGCGGAAATTATTAACCGGACAAAAGGAAAAATAGTAGTTGTAGGCACGACTGCCGTCCGAGCATTAGAAACCGTAATCCGTAATCGAAAATCCAAAATCGAAAATCCAAAATCCAAAATCCTTCCTTGTTCCGGTTTTACTGATTTGTTTATCTATCCTGGGTTTGACTTCAAGATAACGGATATGCTGATTACGAATTTCCACCTGCCGAGAACCACGCTCTTGCTTTTAGTAAGTGCCTTAGCAGGGGAAAAAAGGATTTTAGAGGCATACCAGCACGCCGTCAATAAAGGCTATAGATTTTATAGCTATGGCGATGCGATGTTAATTGTATAAGTTCAGTGATAGGTGTCCTCTCCTATAGGGTAGTGGTTCATAACATTTGATATTGTGGGTGCTCCAGTAGTCAGAATTCAGGA
>JASEHU010000284.1 GCA_030018635.1 bacterium | reverse complement strand
TTATTGGCTGGAATTACTAAACGAGTCCAATTTTATTAAAAAACCTGATTTTGATTTATTGCAGGCAAAATGTAAAGAATTAATCGCAATACTTGTTGCAACGATAAAAACATCTAAAAATAATTTATGATTTTATCATCAATTTTTCACTTTTAGTTTTTCACTTTTCACTTTTCACTTTTAGTTTTTCACTTTTCACTTTTAGTTTTTCACTTTTCACTTTTAGTTTTTCACTTTTACTTTATGGAGATGCAAAAAACAATGGCATTAAAAATAAGTCTTTGGATAGCGGTTATTGTTTCTTTTATTCATGGGATGGTTACATTATCCAAGTTTTATAATTGCATATCCCACAGCGAATTGTTTTTATTAGTATTTCTAAGGGTGCTGGGGACATTTATAATATTTTTTGCCTCAGGATTAGGTATTTATTTTTTCCTGAAACAACAAATACCTTCAAGGGTTAAAAGACCTGTTTCATCGAAAATGGATTATGTTCTACCTTCTATTTCTCCTACATCGGCAGTAATAGCAGATAGAGCAGAGATAAAGGAAAAATTACCTGAGGCTGACGAAACAAAGGCAAGTGCCGAGGCATTAGCTATGACCATAAGAACTATGCTGGCACAGGAATAATTAAAGGGGGGAAAACAATGATTAAATCTGAAGAAGAATTATGGAAAGAATATAAACGGACGAAAAACCTAAAATTAAGGGAGGAATTAATCTTTAAATATGCCTCTATGGTTAAATATATAGCCGGCAAATTTGCGATTAATACCCCTCCGCAGGTTGAATTCGATGATTTGGTTAGCTATGGGATTTTGGGGTTAATCGATGCTATTGAAAAATATGACCCTACTCAAGGAATCAAATTCAGGACCTATGCCTCTACCCGAATAAAAGGGGCAATAATTGATGAAATAAGGGGTTTGGACTGGATACCCAGGTCATTACGGCATAAAGCTAAACAACTTGAAAGAACTTATGCCGAATTGGAATATAAATATGGGCGAGCGGCGACAGATAAAGAAATAGCTACGGCATTAGAGATATCTGAAGAAGAATTATCCCGCCTGATTTTAAATATAAGTGGTGCCTCGCTAATCTCCTTAGATGATGTCTGGTATTT
The DNA here is from genome assembly GCA_030018635.1 of bacterium. Lineage (GTDB taxonomy): Bacteria > UBA9089 > CG2-30-40-21 > CG2-30-40-21 > SBAY01 > SBAY01. The sequence goes on along the minus strand of JASEHU010000284.1, from coordinate 2,132 downwards.
AGATAATGATGAAAAGATTGGCATAATCGATACAATTGAAAGTCCTTATAAATCAGGACCAGAGGCAGAATTAGAACAAAAAGAAAAAAGACGAGTTCTTGTCGAGGCTATAAATCAATTGCCGGAACGAGAAAAGGAGCTTATTGTTTTGTATTATTATGATGATTTGACCTTGAAAGAAATTGGAAATGTCCTTGGTGTTACCGAATCAAGGATATGTCAACTCCACACTAAGGCTATCCTTCGATTAAAAGGACATCTCAGTAAGGTGCAGGAACTGTTTGAGGAATAATTATCAAGAAATTATGAATTATGAATTATGAATTATAAGATTAAGAATTTATTGTTTTCTTCTTCTTTCATTCATAATTCATAATTCATAATTCATAATTTTTAATTATACGAGGAGTTAAGTAATGAAGCGCGATTATGATGTCGATGGTTATTTTAAAATTGCCTCAGTTCCAACAGGGGTATATTTGACTGTCTATCCACCATTAGGTGATGGGAAAAAGGTTGAGTTGGAAGAAATTCTAATTCAGGTTAAAGATAATGATAGGCTGAAGGATGTTGACTATTCTGCGATTAAAGAAGCTGTCCAATCAAACAATGGAACAGCAGTCAAGATTGGTGAATACAGGGTCGAACCGTTAACCGACCTTCTTCTGGTAGAAATTGCGGATGATGAATTAAAGGCGTATTTAACTATCCTTTACCCTCCGGAAGGAGGAAAAATAATCACCCTCAAAGACATTCATGAAGAACTTGTCAGAAAAAAGGTAGTTTATGGAATAGAAGAAGATAAATTAGCCCAGGTATTAAAAAAGGAAGAATTTAATAAGTCATTTATAATTGCCCAGGGGCTATTACCTCAAAATGGAGAGGATGCAAAGCTCACCTTTAAATTTAAAAAGGAAAAGGAGTTTAATTTTGAAGAGGTAGGTGGCCGGGTAGATTTTAAAGATATAACTCCTATCGACATTATCAAAGAGGATGAAATAATTGCCTTCAAAACTCCACTGACACATGGAATTCCCGGGGTGACGGTTACCGGTAAATTAATACCTGCCCAACCGGGTAAAGATATACCTTTTCCTAAAGGGAAAAATATAGAGGTCTCCCCGGATGGATTAGAATTAAGGGCAACGACAAGTGGTCGCCTGACATTTCAACAGGATAAAATTAATATAGAACCTATCTATAAAATAGATGGTAATGTTGACTATGCTACCGGGAATATTAATTTTCCAGGAACCGTAATTATTAAAGGGGATGTTTTAGGGGGTTTTAAGGTCAAAGCCGATGGAGATGTTTTTGTTGGTGGTTGTGTTGAAAATTCTTCTATCGAATCAAAAGGAAATATTACCGTTACCAATGGTATTCTGGGGAAAAATGAAGGATATCTGCGTGCCGCAGGAAATATATCGGCTAAATATATAGAACATAGTCGAGTAGAATCCCATCGTGATGTTATTGTCGGTGAATCTATCATTCATAGTTACATCAATGCTAAACACAAGGTTATTGTCAATGGACGACTGGGGGTTATATTAGGTGGTAGAATACGAGCGGGATTAGGAATCAGGGCTAAAATGGTTGGGTCATGGACCGAGGTGCCAACGGAATTGGAGGTTGGGATAGACCCTCAATCCCGTGAGGAAATATCCCAATTAGCCAACGAAATAGTCAGGGATAAGAAAAAATTCCAGGAACTGAAATTAGGTATAAATACATTACTTACCTTAAAGGCAAAAGATAAGTTTTCACCAGAAAAAGAAGAATTATTAGCCACTCATTTTAAAGCTCAAGATACCTTGGTGGAAAAATTACGCGATGCCACTTCCAGAATAACTACCCTACAAAAAAGACTATCTGTAGACAGCGGAGGACAAATAACCGTCCTTAATGTTGTTCATCCAGGGGTAAAAATTACCATCCATAATATCTCTATTCATACCTTCGAAGAATATAAATATGTTACCTTCACGGTCAAGGGCGGCGAGATAGAAATCGCCCCTTACAAATTGGAAGCCTCAACTCGTTGAGGGTATTTCCCGAACAAGTTCGGGAAATACTGAATTATGAATTATAAATTATAAATTATAAGATTAAGAATTTATTGTCTTCTTTTT
>JASEHU010000283.1 GCA_030018635.1 bacterium | reverse complement strand
TTGATTTTACAGGACTTATTTTTTCGAAAATGTTCCCAAAAGGGATTTTTTCACATCTTCTGAGAGATTACATGAAAAGTGGTTTGTTCTTAATTTTTCACTCCTCACTTTTAGTTTTTCACCCTATTTTAAACCCTACTCCTTCTATTTTCAAATGATTTCCTGAAACATTAGTCTTTGCACCGATGATTTCTTCTACTAACCAGAGATTTGATTTTATATGGTCAGTCATTCTTGGGATTATATATTCGCTTACTCCCTCAGCCAGGGCGGCATAGATAATTAACTGGTCGGATAAAAACCTATCAGCAGTTGCTTTACTATCTAAATCTTCAAGTAAAGTATAAGCAACATAACGGCCGATTTCCTCAGAACTTCTGCCAATCTTCCCGGCCATATCCGAACCAATCAAACAGCCGGTATCGGTTTTAGCACAAACAAAAAGAGCCGCTCCTTTTTGTAAAGCAGAGTCATCATACCATAGATTAAATTTAATCTCATAGCCTCTTTGCTTTAACAAATAATTGCAACTTTCTGCCATCCGTTCACTTACCCTACCCTTTTCAAGGTGTGAGCAAAGGGATATTCCACTCAATTCAATTATCTTACCTTGCAAAACTTTAGAAATTGGTTTAAGTTTATCCCTGACAGGTTGGACTTCAACTTCGATAATTCCCTTCCCTTCTGGTACATAACCAGGACGAATTATCTTTAAATCCACTTCAATTCCCATCTTTTTAAGTTGAGGAAATAAAACCTGTTCCATATGAAAGGCACTGGGTGCAAAATCTTGAAATAAACCACCGGAAATTTTAAGCTTACTTGGGCCTTTACCAAAACATAAAACAGGTGACACGGTCATACAACACATAGTTGTTGAACCTGCAGTCCCAATATCCCATTGATATTCACCTGTCTTTATATTTTTGCCGGGTTTAAAGGTCAAAATTGAAGACCCAATTTCAGCGTGTTCTATCTCTCCCTCAACTAATTCATTGCAGGCAAGAATAGATTTCAAATGTTGAGGTCTAAGACCCGGGGGTTTTCCTTTTGCCCGAATATTTTTTATGTGTAATTCTTTACCCAGTAAGGCACAGAGTCCGACTGCATATCTAAGGATAGTCCCACTACCGGAATACAAAGAACCATCTATTTCAATCATTTTATTCACCGTTTTTTATGGCATTTTTTTACAACAACTTGAATTCTCGAGTTCAGAATTTCTGATGTTTTGAACTTCCAAAGGCTGAAGAATACTGATTAATATTATTTATCTCCTTGCCTGAATAACACTCCTTACAAATAATAGAATTGATCTTAATGCCTCTTGCGGCTGGTCACTTAAATGGCTTTCAGAGATAGCCTCTTGAGAACCATTATGAAAGTGTTTGGGAAAGGTCTTAAGTTTCCTGGCCTCTTTATCAGGGAGATTATCGTGTCTATAAATACTCCCGTTGATATTCTTTCTTTCCCAATGGTAGGCATATACTCCCCTTTTCTTTTCTGAAAACCAGATATCAATAAAACTCTGCTCTGATAAAAGAAGCCGAAGTTTTCCTTCCACGATTTTCGTCCCCTCGACTATATCTGAAAACTCACTCAAAGCCAGCCTTAAAAGACGATTATATGCTTCATCACGAGAACTCATCCTTTATCTTCCTCCTCAAGGATCCTTTGAACCTTTTCTCTTTCAATCTCTAAATACTCAAGCCTGGTCAAATCATCAAAACATTCTAATTCTGAAACCTTTCCTCTCTCTAACTTTTCCATCAGACCATTAAAACTATTAACTCCATATTTAAAGCATAATTTTGAAAGCTCAACAGAGAGATTCCTTAATTCGCCCTCTAAATACCGATGAACACCCTCTTCTATTACCTGTTCTCTTGGAAGTTTTAATTCCGTTTCTACTTTCTCTAATAATGTTGGCATTACTTTTACCTCCTTAAGTTAGAAATCTCCCCACATCATCCAGCAACCTCGCCAGAATCACGGTTTGATATTCTTTTATCCTTTGTAACTTTTATAATAGCACAATTGACTTTAAAAGATTAAGGTATCTTTGGGTCTAATAGGTGTTCTATCTCTTTCTTCGTAAATATGCTTCGACAAACGGATCTATCCAACCATCCATTACCCGTTGCCCATCACCTATTTCCAGATTAGTTCGATGGTCTTTGACTAATGTATATGGCTGAAAGACATAGGAACGGATTTGACTTCCCCAGGCTATATCCTTTTTCTCTCCACCTATTTTGGATAATTTTTCCTTTTGCGTTTCTTCATAATATTCGTATATTCGTGAGCGTAAGACACTCATAGCATTAGCCTTGTTTTTATGTTGAGAACGGTCTGATTGACAACTAACCACAATCCCGGTTGGTAAATGGGTAATTCTGACCGCTGAATCGGTTACATTGACATGTTGCCCTCCAGGCCCCCCTGCCCTAAAGGTATCAATCCTCAAATCCTCTTCCTTAATATCTATTTCTACTTCTTCTACCTCAGGCATAACAAAAACAGAGGCAAATGAGGTATGCCGTCTGCGATTGGCATCAAAGGGTGAAATCCTGACTAAACGATGAATCCCCTTCTCTGCCTTCAAATATCCATAAGCATACTCTCCCTCAACCAAAAGGGTAACACTTTTTACCCCTGCCTCTTCTCCGGCTAAAAATTCAAGGGTCTGGGTAGTGAATTTTTTACTCTCTGCCCATCTTAAATACATCCTGAGCAACATTTCCGCCCAATCACATGATTCTGTGCCACCTGCCCCCGGATGGATGGACAAAATAGCATTATTTTTATCATGTTCACCTGATAATACCCTTTTAAATTCTAATTCCTCCAGTCCTTTTTTAAATCCACAAAGTTTTTTGGTTATTTCATCAAAGGTTTGTGTATCATTTTCTTCCTTACCCAGTTCAAACAATATCTTTAATTCATCAAATTCATGTTTAACCTTTTCATAAGGTTCTATGCTTCTTTTTAATGTGCTTAATTGTTGCATCTTAGCCTGGGCATCAATAGAATTTTGCCAAAAATCAGGTTGAGAAGATTCGTTTTGTAGTTTAGTTATTTCTTTTTTAATCCCATCTACATCAAAGAAAATCACGGAAGTTTAAAACTTCCATTTCTAATATTTTTTTGTCTAACACTACTAATTCTTGTTTCAATTCATCCCACACAAAAAATCACCACCTTTTATTTTATAGTATAACATATACTCAACAGTTATTGCAACAAAAATTCGACCTGTGCAATCGACATTTATTGACAATTTGTAAGAATTCAGGTAA
>JASEHU010000282.1 GCA_030018635.1 bacterium | reverse complement strand
GACTCCTGGATTCTATCATAGATACCCCCAATATCAAATGGAATGACCCACTAGATCTAATGATAAAAACATATAAGCATATTGGGAGATATCTACTATGACAGCTAAACAGTTCTATGATTGGCAGACTGCTGGTGGAACAAATGATGTTATGAAACTTGTTTCTTGTCTTGAGAATTCAGATGTGCTTTGGTGTGCAATTGGTGGTGTGGCAGTGAACCACTGGGCTGAGGAGCCTATGGTGACTCAGGATGTGGATTTTGTAGTCGCACCAAACGTTATTGAACATGTAGTATCATTGCTTGAAAAAGCTGGGTTTCGTTCTGAGAGGTTCAAATGGTCTGTAAACTTCAGAGGAGATTCCAAAGTGAGTATTCAGCTTAGTACTGAAGAGTTCTACAGCGATTTCCCAAAGCGTGCTGTTCCTGCAGATGTTCATGGCATACTCCTTCGGGTTTCTTCGCTGGAAGATACTTTCAAAGGAAAAGTGAAAGCATGGGTGGATTCAAGACGAAGGCAGAGTAAAAGAATCAAGGATATGGGGGATATTGCTCGCTTAGTAGAATCACACCCTCATCTTTGGAATCTGCTACCTGATGAACTGAAGCAACAACTACAACCGCCAGAAAACATAATTGAATCGGGAAACCGATTGGTAATAGAGCCTGCTTGAGGGAATTCGGGGGAATGTCAACGCCAAGGATACCGATGGCAAGACAGCCTTGATGTGGGCGTCTCAGAATGTCCATAAGGAGGTAGTCAAGCTTCTCAAGGCAGCCGGGGCAAAGGAATAGAATAGTAGTAAGGTCAGATGACTCAAGGTGGACACAAATGAACATAACCCTTTTACCGGTTATTGACCAAAAGTTAAATGATTTCAAATTAACCCCAGAACTAAAAATAGGGACAAAACTTGAAGGGGTGGTAGAAGAAGTATTAGACAATAAAACCTACCTTTTTAAACTCAAGGGATTTACCTTTCGCGCCAGAAGCCCACTTGACCTTAAAAAACACGATAGAATTCAGGTAGAGGTAAGAAGTCTTGAACCAAAGATTGTCTTACGATTACTACCTTTTCCAGGCAAAACTAACCTCCCTGAAACTAAAAAAACGAATCCATTCGACACAAATTCCCTTACCAGGCAAGCCTCTTATTTCAATAGTTCGGATTTATCATCCCTGGGGATGAATAATTTAGCCGTTAAAACATTTAAAACCGATGAAGAGGTCTCTCCAGAAGGAATAAAAACTAACTATCAAGCGATGGATATTCTTTTAGAAATGTCGGAGATGGGCAAGGTTTTAGTCAGGATAACCCATCAATCTGGGTTATCCTATTACCAGATAGTGGTTGAAGATAAAAATATCAAGGAATTTGTCGAGGAAAACCTGTCGAAATTATTAACTGACTTAAGAAATGCAGGTTATCTTATCCCGCAGATAAATTGTACGGTTAATCCTAATCTAAAAGACTCCGTAACGAGGCAAGCCTTTGACCCGACATTGAGTAAAACTGAAAAAGGTTATAGTAGATTTGATGAAATTGCATAGAGGAAAATTGCTTGACATTTCAAGAAAAGCATGATAGACTAAAAACAGTCCAAATGGTCCAATATAGTTCGAATGAACAGGGAGGGGAAAATATGTTTTATAATCGGATATTTGAGCGTTCTCTATGTGTCTCTGTTTTCTTTCATATTTGTTTAGCCATAATCTTCTTTTTTGTTACATTTCCACAACATTTATCTTTATTGAAGACCATCGAAATTTCTATGATAGAATTACCCGGAAGCGAACAACCTGTTTTAAAACATAAACCTATAGAAAGTAGAAGGATAGGGGCAATTAAAAGAAAACCGGAATTAAAATTAAAGAGAACTCCCGAATCTATTAAAAAACCTATCGTCCCATATAAACCTATGGTCGTGAAGGAGGTAAAGCAAATCATAACCCCTATTCCTCTTCCTCCTGCTCCAGTTGGGATTGAAAAGAATGAATTTCATGGTGAGATACCTGTGCCTAAAGGAGTAACTAATACAGAAGTCCATCATGTTGAAGAAGGCAAAACATCCCAGGGAAGCTCAATTCCTCCTCCCAATGCAGGTGCAAAATATGGTAATGATAAAGAAACTACAGGACCTAATATTTACATTAGTGGTCCTGCATCGGCCAGAAAGGCTTTATATCAACCCAAATTCAGTATTCCTTCCTGGTTAGAAAAAAGGGGTCAATCCCTTCAAGGAAAATTGAAAATCTGGGTCCTGCCTGACGGTTCAGTAGATAGAGTAGAGATTGAAGAATCCTTTGGCTACGCTGAGATTGACAGATTAGCTCAATCCTCTGTTTATAAATGGAGATTCTATAAATTACCCCCTCATGAGGAAAGAATTGATTGGGGGAGTATATCTATTGCTATTAACTTAGAAAAATAAAATTATGGACTGCCACTAAACCCTGTAAAAACAAGAAAAATTAGTTGACAAAACAAGCTAAATCTATTATAATAGCAGATTATAGGACTTATAGGTTTTATAAAACTTATAAGTCCTATAATCTGCTAAAACAGGAGTAAATAAATGGATTTCTTTTTTTTTGTCGGAACTATCATTTCCTTTGTCTTAGGCGGGTATATTATCTGGATCCATGGGATTAAACCTAAAATAACTAATGTCGAATCAAAGGATGTGGAGAGGTTTAGGGATGAGGTAAGTAAATTAATCACGGAATTCAATCGAATATCTAACACAAATATAAATATTCTTGAAGATAAGATAGAGGATTTAAAAAATATAATCAAATTAGCCGATGATAAGATTATCCGATTAAATTCGAGGTTGACTGATTTAGGAATAATCAATCATCGTCATCAACCTGTTACTGGAATTTCATCTCAAGAGATATTATCTCAACCTGAAGGAATTCAAGAGGTAAAAGAGCCACTGCGGCAGAAGATAAAACCTCTTCCCAAAAAGGCAACCCTCAATGAGAAAAAAGAAAGGATAGATGAATTGATAATGGCAGGATTCCCAATAGAAGAAATTGCGAGAGCAGTCAGCATGAGTAAAGGTGAGGTTCAGTTAGTCTTGGGATTGAAAAAGAAGATGTGAGGGAAGAAAGAAGGTTGGGGGTCAAGGTTTTGCCTCTTTGCCGAACTTTGCCGAAAATAAATAGGATAGCGGTTCATTCCATTTGTTTTTGGCGATAATTCCCCCTTAAAAAAGGGGGTTAGAGGGTTGTATTTTTAGGAGAAAGTTACAACCCCCTAACCCGAGTGCGGATTGTAAATATGGGTAGATTTTTATGGCTCATCACGAATTATTGTG
>JASEHU010000281.1 GCA_030018635.1 bacterium | reverse complement strand
CTCCAAAGTGACATGGTCAATGCACTCCAAAGTGACATGGTCAATGCACTCCAAAGTGACATGGTCAATGCACTCCAAAAGGAGATAGAATGAGTATGAAGATGAGAATAAGATTCCTGAAGGACGAAGGATGGAAGATGGAACAGTAGACTTGATGTTTCTGATTTGGAAGTTTAAATGCAGAAGCGAAAGAGTTGGAAGAGCAAATATCTGAAAATGTGATAAAAATATTGGGAACAAAGTAATTATGAAAAAAGATATTACAATAAATAATGAATACAGAAATTTCTTTGGCAATCTAAAAGAAGAAATTATTTCTGCCCGCAAAAAGGTATATCAAGCAGTTAATAAGCAACTTATTGAATTATACATTTGGATAGGCAAAGGCATTTATGAAAAGATAGAAATTTCAAAATGGGGTGAAGGGATAATTGAAAAATTATCTTATGACTTACAGGGAGAATTCCCTGATATGAAAGGATTTTCCAGTAGAAATTTATGGGAGATGAAAAAAATATATGGAACCTACAAAGACAATCAAAAACTGCAACCACTGGTTGCAGAATTATCATGGTCACACAATTTAATAATTTTACACCAGGAAGAATCTATAGAAGAAAAAGAATTTTACCTCAAAACCTGTATAACTGAACGATGGAGTAAACGGGAATTGGAACGACAAATAGAGTCATCTTTATATGAGCGATTTATGTTGTCAAAAAAGATAGATAAATTAGTGCCTCATACTAAAAAAAAGAATATTTTAGCACATTTTAAGGATGAATATGTGTTTGATTTCCTTGGATTGAAAGACGAGCTTTCTGAAAAGGATTTGAGAAAGGCAATTGTCCAGAACCTAAAGCAGTTTATTCTTGAGGTTGGCAAATATTTTACATTCGTTGGTGAGGAATACAAAGTGACTGTTGGCAATGAAGATTATAAGGTTGATTTACTTTTCTATCACCGCATGTTACGATGCCTAGTAGCCGTAGAGTTAAAAATAGGAAAATTCAAACCCGAATATCTTGGCAAGATGCAATTTTACTTATCTGCTCTTGATGAGAAAGAAAAAATATCTGAAGAAAATCCATCAGTGGGGTTGATTCTTTGTAAATCAAAAGAAGAAGAGGTTGTGCGTATAGCAATTAGCAAATCCATTTCTCCGGTAAAAATAGCAACCTATAAGACCAAAATAATCGACAGAAAGTTATTAAAACAGAAACTTCATTCTTTGCCTTTGCCTGAAGGGTATGAGGAAAAAAATAATGAGAAATGAGGATATGAAAGTTTTAAATACAGAAGCAAAAGAGCTGGAAGAACAAATATCAGAAAATGTTGCAAGGACATTGAAGGCAAAAAACACAGGTGGTAAACAATGGAACTTAAACCATTAGAAGAGATAGCGTTTATTAATCCTGACTCAATTAAAAAAGATTATCCTTACGATGAGATTGAGTATATAGATATTCAGTCTGTTGGGAGCGGTTATTTAATTGAGAGCAAATTAATACCATTATCTGAAGCACCAAGCAGGGCAAAACGTCTTATAAAAGATGGTGATACTATTTTATCTACCGTGAGACCAAATCGACGTTCTTTTCTATATATAAAAAAACCAAAAGGCAATATTGTCGTATCTACTGGTTTTGCAGTGCTAAGAGCAAAAGATGGTATTGACTCAAGATACTTCTATTATACTGTCACTGACCAAAAATTTACAGATTACCTTACATTAAGTGCGAAGGGAGCAGCTTATCCTGCCGTTGATACTGAAATTATTCAGAGAGGTAGGATTCCTGTTTATCTAATAGATGTTCAACAGAAAATCTCTTCCATCCTTTCTGCCTACGATAACCTCATCGAAAACAATACCCGACGGATACAAATACTTGAAGAGATGGCACAGAGGATTTATCGGGAATGGTTTGTTGATTTCCGCTTTCCGGGACATGAGAAAACAAAGTTTATAGATTCAGAAATGGGTAAGATTCTTGAGGGATGGAGGATAGAACAGTTGGATAAGTATATAGATTTTGAAAGAGGAGTTGAACCGGGAAGTGATAATTATGAAAAACATCCTAATGAAGAAAATGTTTCTTTTCTTCGCGTAAGAGATTTAGGCGATAGAAGCATTGAAATATTTGTCAATCGGACATTAACAAAAAATAAAATAATCAGGGAAGACGATATCGCTGTTAGTATGGATGGAACACCTGGAATAGTAAAAATGGGATTATCTGGCTGTTACTCAACAGGAATAAGAAAACTTGTTATTAAAGACAATACAATGAAAAAATCTTTTTTATATTTTTTGATGACATCAGAACATATACAAAATATCATAAAAGCCCATTCTAAAGGAACCACAATTTTACACGCCAGTGAATCAATTAAACACATGAATTTTGTTCTTCCTACCAATAACATAATGAGAATATTTGATGATATGGTAAGCCCAATGATTAAGGAAATATTATCTTTTAATAAGAAAAATAAAATTCTCCGTGAAACCCGAGACCTTTTACTCCCAAAACTCATCTCCGGCGAACTTGATGTGTCTGGTTTAGATATTGCTGTGCGAGAGGAAAAAATATAATGCATAAAAATACAAGTGGTGTAAAAGAAGTTTTAGGCGGACAAATTGTTCTGTATAACAATAAATTAGAAGTTATATTAGAGAAAGAAACTGTATGGCTGACACAAAAACAAATGGCAGAATTGTTCAATAAAGGTGTTTCCACTATTAATGAGCATATAAAAAATATTTATAAGGATGGGGAATTAGAAGATATGGCAACTATTCGGAATTTCCGAATAGTTCAAAAAGAGGGTGAAAGAAAGATTGAAAGAGATGTTGTGTTCTATAATTTAGATGTAATTATTTCTGTCGGATACAGGGTTAACTCCAAGCAAGGCACACAATTTCGTATCTGGGCAACTAATGTGTTAAAAAAACATCTTGTTGATGGTTATACTATTAATGAAAAACGGCTTAAGGTTGCAGAGCATAAATACAATGAATTACAGAAATCATTACGATTATTAGGCAATGTTGTTGCTCTTGAAGAAGTTTCTTCCGAAACTAAAGGGCTGATACAGGTGATAACTGAATATTCACGGGCACTTGATGTTCCTGATTTAGATATTACCATACAAGGTCATGAAGAATGATTTTTGTTTTGTCATACCTGCGAAAGCAGGTATCCAGAATGGCATTATGAAACAGTATTATGTTTATATTTTGGCAAGCAGGAAAAATGGAACATTATATACCGGTGTTACTAACGATTTAATTCGTAGAGTATATGAGCATAAGAATAATTTAATAGAAGGTTTT
>JASEHU010000280.1 GCA_030018635.1 bacterium | reverse complement strand
AGCTGTCTCACGCCAGCCACAATAATCTTTCTCCTTTAGAACTACAAACCTCTGACCTCTCGAATTAATAAGAATTGGTTCTTTTTCGCTCATCTCTAAATCATCAAGAGCATTAAGAACCTGTTTATTAAGTTGTTCAGCAAATATCGTCTTCATAAACCTTACACCTCCATACTTTATCTAATTCCGAATTCCGGGGACACGATAGAATGGCACTAACTTAAGGCGTAACTCTTTGTTAAACAATAGAATACTGATGTAAAGTATCCCCTGAATAGCTTAATGCAAATACCAAAATTCTACTTTCAATGTTTGACCACCAATGTCTTCTTATTTGATACATCCTACCTTTCCCTTCGTTCTTTCACATACTCATTAAAATCAAAAAACTCTTTTGCAGAAGATTTTGCTTTAAGAATATCTTGTGCATCTTCGAGGTCCTCTAATAACTCAACAAAGATAGGATTTTTCTTTGTTTCCTCCCACAATCTCTTTGAGATTGTTACCATTTCTTTTTCCTTTACTGCTTGAGTCATCTCAAGTCACCTCCAGTCAATATTATAACATTCTTGGATAAATTTGAGCAATATCTAATTAGAGCCTATCGGTACGAAAAACACACTCAACTAATACTCAATTACTGCTGCAATCGCTATGACAATTGATTTCATGACTACTGAGGAAATACTGCCCAACTTCTGAACAAATCGTTGAGTATCAACACCACGTAGTTGTAAGGTGTCAACAGATGATGTCTTTGTTAATCCGTTTATGCTATCCGGTATCAGTTTAACATGCCAGATATTCTGTGCGAAATAATCCTTCCACTCAGTTAGTGGAGCAACCAACCTAATTGGCAACATACCAACGGAATCAGAACTGACAACGACAACTGGACGAGTCTTTCGGATTTCCGCACCAATAGTTGGGTCGAGACTTACTAACCAAATCTCACCACGATTAATGCTCATAAATAAAATCTCCTGCTTGCCATTCTTGACATTCGTTTGCTGTTTGCTCGTAGTGGACTACCATTTTCTCGGCTTGTTGTGTCATAAGTCGGCGCCGTTCATCCAGAGGAAGATGCATAAAATCGATTTGAGACGACACATCTGTTTCTTTATCGACCAATTCAAGCAAAAAAATGTATGCGCATTGAAGACTTGTTGTTGGGAGTTGTTTAACTAACTTTTGAACCTTAGAGTAAGTGATTGTATCCATGTTTGTCTTCCTTTCTGTCCTATATCTTAATTAAATCTTCTTACAAATAAAATGGTTATGTCTAACGATAATAACCTAATGATACTCAGGCAATTATCTCTGCTTCTGGAAAAACCTTTAAAACCCTATCCAACACCATGGTTTCAGAAGAGGCTTGCCTCGCTGAGGCTTGCCTCGCTGAGGCTTGCCTCGCTGCAGTTTCCTCAATGAATCCAGCCTTTTGTGCCGATGATTCCCCATCAATAAACGAGGATTGTTTCGTTATCGTTTTAATCCTCACCTCGTAATTTAGTATTTCCTTGATTTTTCCTTCAATCAACTCCTTGTTTTCACGGATTTCTACCCTTGCTTTATGAAATGTATCACCTTCTCTAAATCCGAGGGTTAAGATATGGTCGCTTGCCTCAATAATCTCTCCAGCCGCCAGACAGGTATCCAGAGAAGGCTTTTCTTTCTTGACAACTCTTCGTAATTGCGGCCATAATTCCTTGGCTTGTTGAATAGAAAATCCCAAATTTTCAGATATGTGGATAACCTTATTTGTTTGTTCTTCGGTTCGATTCTCTAATTCCTCAGTTTGTTGCTCAGAGGCTTGCTTCGTTACGCTTAAAACAACTTGCGGATGAGGTGGCCTGACCTCTTCCTTGAATTCCTTTTCCCTACTTCCTTCCTCCTGCTTTAAGCCTCCTGATTGAGGATGATTAACCTTTTCCTTTAATTCCTCTGTTTTGGTGGCTACATAATTTTTATCACCCTGAACAATCTTTATTAATGCCACCTCTAAGATTAATTTTGCCTGCAGTGGAAATAGCCGCATCTTTTCATTTATCTTTTGAAACTCCTCAATCATACTTAGTAATCGCTCGTAGGTGAATGATAAAGATTGTGCCTCTAATAATTTTATACTATCCGAGGTAAGGTCTATAACGGAATCCGGTGGACAACCTGTCTTAATCAGGAGTAAATTGCGTAGGTGCATCATCATTTCACGGACAAATTGTCCCAGGTCTATACCTTCATCCACCAAATCATTCAATAACTTGATTATCTTGTTTGAGTCGGATTTAATTATTGCCTCGCAAAAGTCGAGCAATATTCCTTGTTTTATTATACCTAATATGGCCAGGACATCTTCGCAAGTTACATTATTACCGCAGAAAGAGACCACCTGGTCCAAAATAGACTCTGCATCCCGCATACTTCCTTCGGCGGACCTGGCAATAAAGGTTAAGGTCAAATCGTCTATTTCTATCTTTTCTAAAGAGGCTACCTTTTTTAATACCTGACAAATTTCACTTATGGATATTCTCTTAAAATCAAATCTCTGGCATCTTGAGAGAATCGTTTGAGGTACTTTATGAGGTTCAGTTGTCGCAAAGGCAAAAATGACATGAGCCGGCGGCTCCTCTAATGTTTTCAATAAGGCATTAAATGCCTCATTGGTCAACATATGGACCTCATCAATGATATAAACCTTATATCTTGCCTTAGCCGGCATGAATTTAACCCGCTCCCGTAATTCCCGTATCTCATCAATCCCACGATTTGAGGCACCATCTATTTCCATGACATCCATTGAATATCCACCGGCAATCTCCTGGCAGGATGAACATTGACCACATGGAGTAATAGTTATACCCAAATCACAATTTAAACATTTAGCCAGAATCCGGGCCGTAGTAGTTTTTCCTGTGCCTCGTGAGCCTGCAAATAGATAGGCATGAGCCAAACGATTAGTGGTAATAGCATTGCTCAAGGTTTCTTTAATATGTGGCTGACCGATTAAATCATTAAATATATTAGGTCGATATTTCCTGGCAAAAACCTGATAAGACATAAATTAATCCACCCGTTAACAATTATCAATTAACAATTATCAATTAATAATTAATAATTGATAATTATTAATATAGTATATCTTAAAATGCCAATATGTCAAGAAATATTTTTCGATTGTCATTTACGATTTAAAAGTGGACTATTCTAATCCTAAAATAATTATTAAAAATAGTAGTGGTAGTAATATTGTGGATAGTGTGGATAACTCCGTTGGAGTTACCCACACTATCCACATTACTACTACTACTCTGTGACATTTTATTTTATGGGTATAAACAAATTTTTATACAGAAT
>JASEHU010000027.1:12956-13173 GCA_030018635.1 bacterium | reverse complement strand
ATTTAAATCCCAAATTTGCTGAAAATCACTCCCTTCATTGCTTAATATGATAACAATGTTTACGAAATGGTAAAGGGAAAACCCCCTATTTTTGCACGTTCACAACCATAGCGGGAATTGCTGTCCCTACTTCTTTAACTTGACCATGACTTGGGCCAAGACCTTCCATAGCCAATATTCCGTCCATTATTGCTAAATCAGGTTTTCTAACAGTAAA